>DASSRF010000496.1:0-6647 GCA_035701945.1 Caldimonas sp.
CGCGCGATGCGCAAGGTCGCCGCGGAAGCCGGCTTCTCGACCGATGCTGCCGGATCGAACGCCGACTCGGTGCGGCTCGTCAAGGACCTGGCGCCGCCGGTGTACTCGCTGCCGCGCGATTGAGTCTTGCTCGCTCTCGCGGGCGCAGCGGCCCGGCGTGGCGGCTCATGTGTCGCCGTCGCCGGCGCCGAAGTCGCCGCCGAGCAGGTGCATCAGCGCCGACTGGTAGAGCCGATGCGATTCGCGGAGCAGCTCGAGCCGGCGTTCCGACTCCTTCGAGTCCCAGCCGCGGGCATGGCGCGAGGCGATGCGCGCCTCCTGTTCGACGATCAACCGTTCGAGCGCTTCCAGGCGCGCCAGGAACTCGGCGCGCTTGATCTTGCTCAGCCCTTCGCGATCCATCGACGAACGTTCCCGGCGATGCTCCCGTTGCGCTCCGACGTCACGCGAGCGTAGCACCCGGCGCCGCCGGCAGAGCGCTCGTTCGACGCCTGCGTCAAGTTTTCCACGCGCCCACGGCGCCCGGGCGTCGACCGGTTACAGGGAGAACCCGGCGTTCCGATAACCACGCGTGAAGCCGAACATCGATCGTCTCGCCTACGCCGATTGCGCCCACGTCGAGGCCGAGCTGCACGCGAAGGCGCGCGGCGAAGCGTTGCCGCCGCCGCTCGCGCAGCCCGGCCGCGGCGGCGTCGCGTGCCCCGCGTGCGGATGCTGCGGCGACGCTGCCGGCAACGAGCCGTCGGCGGCGGCGCTGTCCGCCGGCGAGCTCGACGCGCTGCACTTTCGCTTCTGGAGCGCCGACCACAAGCGCTTCGACCACATCGGCTTCGCGCATGCCGTCATCACGGCGTGCGCACGCGGCGCCGCGCGGCGCTAGCGCCGGAATCCCGCGGATCGAGCCCGGGCCGGCATGCACCTGATGCGCTCGTCGGTCTCGACGAGCCTGCCGTCGCCGATCGCCTCGCGCGCGCCGCGAGCCCCGCGCGTGGCTCAGTCGCGCTCCCTGCCCGGCGTTCGGTCGCGCAGCGACCTGCGGTAGACCTCGTCGGTCGCCTCGCTCTTGTCGGTCGGCGACTTGCCGCTCTCGACGTCGTCGCGGGCGCGGCGCATCACGTCGCTCGGCGCACCCGTGCCGCTGTCGGACGACTCGTCGCGCTCGTGCGGCAGGCGCGGCGCGGGCTCGCCGTTGACGTTCGGGCGCGTGTCGGAGCGCGCGTCGCGCGGGCGATCGGGACCTCCCGGAACGTCGTCCGGGACGGTGTCGGGCGCCTGCCGGGCGTCGCCGGTGCTCGGCGTCCGACGTTCACGCTGTCTGGCCATCGCCTTCGGGGGCAACGCGCGTGCCCGGCACGGCGCGGCACGTCGCCTGCCGGCAGTGGCTTCGCCCGCGCGTGGCGACGCGCGCGCTCTCCTGATCAACCGAGGATCCCTGCCATGTTCGCCCACAACAAGCGTCTTCAATACACCGTCCGCGTCGGCGAGTCGAACCCCGGCCTCGCCAACCTCATGCTCGAGCAGTTCGGCGGCCCCGACGGCGAGCTCGCCGCTGCGCTGCGCTACTTCAGCCAGTACCTCGCCGAGGACGACCCCGGCCGCAAGGACATGCTGATCGACATCGCCACCGAGGAGCTCAGCCACCTCGAAGTGATCGGAACGATCGTCGCGATGCTCAACAAGGGCGCGAAGGGCAGGCTCGCAGAGGCGACCGACTCCGAGGCCGAGCTCTACCGCGAGGTGAGCGGCCACGGCAACGCCTCGCACGTGACGCAGCTCCTGTACGGCGGCGGGCCCGCGTACACCAACTCGGGCGGCCAGCTCTGGAACGCCGGCTACATCGATTCGCGCGGCGACCCGACCTGCGACCTGCGCTCGAACATCGCCGCCGAGGCGCGCGCCAAGATCATCTACGAGCGCCTGATCAACCTCACCGACGACGCCGGCGTGCGCGATGCGCTCGGTTTCCTGATGACGCGCGAGATCGCGCACCAGCAATCGTTCGAGAAGGCGCTCTACTCGCTGACCCCGAACTTCCCGCCCGGCAAGCTCCCCGGCGACTCGCGCTTCACCAACGTCTACTTCAACCTGTCGCAGGGCGAAGGCGACGCGCGCGGGCCGTGGAACAGCGACGAGAACTTCAAGTTCGTCAGCGACCGCGAGCAGCAGCATTCGTTCGACGGCGGCGGCGAAGCGTCGGTGCAGCTGACGGGCGACGAGAAGAAGCTGCTCGACCAGCTCGCCGCGCGCACCGCGTCCGACCCGACGAGCGATCCGATGACCGGAGCCGAGCTCGGCATGAGCGGCGAGATGGCGGCCGAGAAGGAATCCGAGTCGCTGTCGTCGCGCGAATCGTCGAAGAGCTGAAACCGTCACGCCTTCGCGCCGCGCAGGCCTCGAGGGCCGGCGGCCGCGCTTAGACTGCCGGGGCTCCGGCAGCGACACGCGCGGCCGCCGACACGACAGGAGACGACCCGATGGAAGAGACGGCGCGGCTCGCGCAGCAGATCGACGAGCTCAAGGGCTCGATGCTCGCGATGGAGTGCTTCGTCAACTCGCTGACCGAAGCGCTGAGCAGCGACGCGCGCGTCGTCGTGCAGGCGTTCTACGCGAGCGAGTCGGCGGCGTTCCGCAGCGCTCTCGTCGGCTCGAAAGCACCTCGTGCAACCGTTGCGGCGTTCGAGCGCGACATCCAGCGCGCGCTGAAGCTCCTCGGCGAGCCGGCGCCCCCTGCGGACGCAGGCTGACGATCGGCGTCAGCCGATGCAGGTCCGGTTCTTCCCGGTCCGCTTGGCTTCGTAGAGCGCCTGGTCGGCGCGCTCGAGCGAGTCCTCGATCCGCTCGGCGAGCCGGTAGTCGGTCACTCCCGCCGAGAAGGTGACGAAGACCTGCTTGTCGTTGTGCATGAAGAGGCCGCCGGTCAGCGAGCGCTGCAGCCGAGTCAGCACCTGCTCGCCCTCGCCGACCGGCGTCTTCGGCAGCAGCACGACGAACTCCTCGCCGCCGTAGCGCGCGACGCGGTCGGTCGGCCGCAGCGTCTTGCTGACGACCGCGGCGAGCGACTTCAGCGCCTCGTCGCCGGCGCTGTGGCCGAGCTCGTCGTTGAGGCGCTTGAAGTTGTCGATGTCGAGCAGGCCGATCGCGAGGTCGCCGCCTTCGCGCTCGAGCCGGGCGCGCTCGACCTCGAACGCCTGCATCAGCCCGCGGCGGTTCGCGATCTGCGTCAGCTGGTCGGTCGAGACCTCGTCGGAGAGCCGCCGCATCTCGTCCTCGAGCTCGACGACGCGCTGCGTCAGGTCGGTCGCCTTGGCGTGCTCTTCCTGCAAGCGCTCCTGCGTCTGCTGCACGAGCGTCTGCACGGCGCGGCTCTCGGCGACCATCTCGCGGACGACGCCGGTGAGGCTCTCGAGCGAATCGGCGCGCTCGATCACCTCGGCGTAGCGGCCGACGCTCTCGTGGAAGTTGCCGGTCTTCGAGCCGAGCTCGCCGAGCTCGGCGAGCATCTGCGTGATCAGCGACTTCAGCGCATCGCGCGCCTGCTCGCGCTGGCCGCGCACCTCGCCCTGGCGCTTGCGCGCGTGGTGCAGCATGTCGCTGACGGCGCGCACGCCGCGCGCGCTCAGGCCTTCCTCGATCTTGAGCGTCATCGCCTCGCACTGGCCCTTGACCCAGCTGCCGTCCTCGGCGATGTCGGTGAGGCTCGACGTCAGCTCGCGGCAGAGCTTGCCGAGCTGGTCGAAGAGGTGGTGGCGATGCTGCAGGACGCGCTCGACGCGTCCGACGAGCGCCTCGATGTCGTCGCCGAGCGCCGCGGCATCGCCGCTCTGCATGCGCTCGACGAGACGCCCGAGCTCGTTCGCGAGCTGCTGGTTGGCGCCGTCGTGCGCCGGCAGCGCCTGCTGCAAGCCGTCGCCGAGCGTGCGCGCGACGCGCTGCCATGCGGCGAGCGAATCGTCGTTCGCGGCCACGGTTGCCGCGCTCGTCGCGGCAGCCGGCGTCGCATCGGACGAAGCGGCGAGCGCGACGTGCGTCGCCGGCGGGTCGCCGTCCCAGCTGTTGACGAGCTGCGAAAGCCGCTGCTGCAGCTTCTTCGCGTCGCCGCGGCCGGCCGCGAGGACGCGCTGGATCCCTTCCTTGCGGCGCGCCGGCGTCCAGTTCTGGCCGCCCTTCTCGATGCCCCGGATGATCCGCTCGATCAGCGTCGCGAGCGCTTCGTTCGACTCGGGCGCCTCGCCGGATTCCTGGCGAAACGCGCGCTCGTAGTTCTCGGGCGTCGGCTCGAGCCGCTCGCTGGCGAGGCGGCGCAGCGCAGCCTTCGCGATCTGCGCGGTCGGCAGCTCGGCCTTCGCGGCCAGCGGCGCGGGACGCGTCACGCTCATCGCTCAGGTCAGCTTGCCGAAGGGCTTGCCGCGCGGCTCGCGCGCACGCACGCGCTGCAGGTCGCCGGCGGGCTCGCCCGGCGTCGCCTGGCCGATCCACGGCGCCTTCTTCGGCAGCACGGTCTGCTCGAGCCAGCGCTCGACGTCCTCCGGAGGCTGCGGCTTGCTGAAGAGAAAGCCCTGCATGATCCCGCAGCCGAGGCGGTGCAGCACCTCCATCTGGCGCAGGTTCTCGACGCCCTCGGCGATCACGCGCAGGCCGAGCGATCGCGCGAGCGCGATGATCGCGGTGACGACCGCCGAGCTCTGCGGCGTCATGCCGAGGTCGCGGACGAACGAGCGGTCGATCTTGAGCTCCGAGATCGGCAGCGTCGTCAGGTACGCGAGCGACGAGTAGCCGGTGCCGAAATCGTCGATCGAGATCTCGACGCCGATCTCGTTCAGCCGATGCAGCGACGGGATCACGTTCTGCAGGTCCTTCATCAGGCCCGTCTCGGTGATCTCGAGCTCGATCGCGTGGTGCGGCACTCCGTACGTCGTCACCGCGGTGTGGATGTACTCGACGAGGTCGGTGCGCTCGAACAGCCGGCTCGGCAGGTTGACGGCGATCGAGTCGGCGAAGCCGAAGTTGTCCTGCCAGACGCGCGCCTGCCGCGCCGTCTCGCGGATCGCCCACTCGCTCAAGGGAATGATGAGGCCGGTCTCCTCGGCGAGCGGGATGAAGTCGCCGGGAGCGACGAGCTGGCCGTGGCGGCGCCAGCGCATCAGCGCCTCGGCGCCGATCATGCGCGCGCCGCGGACGTCGATCTTGGGCTGGTAGTGCAGCACCAGCTCGTTGCGCTCGATCGCCTTGTGCAGCGCGCTCTCGAGCTCGAGCTTCTCGCGGCCCTTGCCGGCGAGGTTCGGCCGGTACAGCGACGCCGAGTTGCGCCCCGCCGACTTGACCGAGTACATCGCGATGTCGGAGTTGCGCAGCAGGTCGGCGACGGTCGTGCCGTCGCGCGGGAAGATCGCGATGCCGACGCTCGCGGTGACGAAGCACTCCTGCAGCCCGATCATGATCGGCTTTCGCATCACCTCGAGGATGCGCTGGGCGACGCGCTCCGCGTCCTGCTCGTCGACGACTTCGGGCAGCAGCGCGACGAACTCGTCGCCGCCGAGCCGGCCGACCGCCTCGAGCGTCCGGTGCGAGCGCAACCCCACCGTCTCGAGCGAGCTCTCGAGCACCTGGTCGGAGTGGCGCACGCACGAGCGCAGCCGCCGCGCGACCTCGACGAGCAGGTCGTCGCCGGCGCCGTGGCCGAGCGTGTCGTTGATCACCTTGAAGCGGTCGAGGTCGATCAGCAGCAGCGCGACCTCGTGGCCGAGGCGGCGGCCCTGCTCGAGCGCGCGCTCGGCGCGCCAGATCAGCTGGCGCCGGTTCGGCAGGCCGGTCAGCGTGTCGAAGTTGGCGAGGTGGCGGATGCGGTCCTCGGCGAGTCGCCGGTCGGTGACGTCCTGGACGATCCCGGTGTAGCCGACCAGGTTGCCGTGCTCGTTGAACTCGGGCTCGGCCTCGATGTGGACGATCCGCTGGCGGCCGTCGACGAGGCGCGCGTGGACGTCGGTCGCGAGCACGGTGCTGCGGTCCATCGCGCTGTGCGTCAGCTCGATGAATGCGTCGCGCTCGTCGTCGGGAATCATCCTGAGGAGGCTGCGAAACGCCGGCTGCTCGCCGACGCCGAGGCCGAAGACGCGCAGGCCCTCGATCGAGAAGTGCGGGCCGTTCTGGCCGCGCCGCCAGTCGAAGCTGCCCATCCGCGCCAGGTCCTGCGCGCGCGCGAGCCGCGACTTGCTGCGCTCGAGCTCGACCCGCGTGCGCGACGCGCGCAGCAGGTAGCGCAGGCGCCCGGCGAGCAGGCTCCACTGCGTGGACTTGACGAAGAAGTCGGTCGCTCCGGCCTCGTACGCGCGCGTGATCGACGCGTCGTCGTCGAGCCCGGTCAGCATCAGCACCGGAAGCGACTCGAAGCCGGGCAGCACGCGCAGCTCGCGGCACGTCTCGAAGCCGTCGAGCCCGGGCATGACCGCGTCGAGGACGACGATGTCGGGCAGCCAGTCGG
Source organism: Caldimonas sp. (assembly GCA_035701945.1). Classification (GTDB taxonomy): domain Bacteria; phylum Pseudomonadota; class Gammaproteobacteria; order Burkholderiales; family Burkholderiaceae_C; genus Schlegelella_A. The sequence continues at coordinate 6,479 of DASSRF010000496.1, forward strand.
CGAGCACGCGCATCGCGTGCTCGCCGCTCGAAGCCTCGGTGACGTCGAAGCCCTGGTCCTGGAGCGCGACCGACGTCAGCAGCAGGTTGACCTCGTCGTCGTCGACGAGGAGGACGCGCGGGCGCTCCGGCAGGTCGTCGGGGGCTCGCTCGGTCGGCGTCATGGCGAC
>DASSRF010000497.1:0-13678 GCA_035701945.1 Caldimonas sp.
CGCGAACGGATCGCGGAGGCGATCTCGGGGAACCTGTGCCGCTGCACCGGCTACATCCCGATCGTCGACGCGATCGCCGCCGTCGCCGCGCAAGAGCGCGCGGACGACACGGGCGAGCCCGACAACGCGAGCCGGCCATGACTGCGGTCGAGCATTCCTCGGGAGACGCGCTCCACCGTTTCGAGGACGAGCGCTTCCTGCGCGGCGAAGGCTGCTTCGTCGGCGACCTCGAGCTGCCGAACCTCTGCCACGCCGTCGTCGTGCGCAGCCCGCTCGCGAACGGGCGCATCGTCGCGATCGATGCGAGCGCGGCGCTCGCGCTGCCCGGCGTCGTCCGGGTGATCACGCACGCCGACATCGCCGCGCTCGAGACGCGGATCCCGATCCGCGTCGGCCCGATCGCCGGGCTCGAGCACTACCTGCAGTCCGCGCTCGCGCACGAGCGCGTGCGCTACGTCGGCGAGCCGATCGCGGTCGTCGTCGCGACCGATCCGTACGTCGCCGAGGACGGCGCCGACCTCGTCGCCGTCGAGCTCGACGCCGATGACGCCGTCGTCGGCATCGCCGATGCGCTCGCCGACCGCGTTCGCGTCCACCCCGGTCGATCGAACCTCGCGGCGAGCTACGCCGTCGGACGCGGCGACGTCGAGCGCGCGTTCGCCGCCGCCGCGTACACGCGCAAGGAACGCTTTCGCTGCCACCGGCACTCGTCGGTTCCGCTCGAGACGCGCGGGCTCGTCGCGCGCTGGGACGCTGCGAGCGGGCGGCTGCAGGCGTGGGGCGCCACCAAGGTGCCGTTCTACAACCGGCGGCTGCTCGCGCGGATGCTGCAACTCGAGGAGGGCCAGGTCGACCTGATCGAGGTCGACGTCGGCGGCAGCTTCGGCGCGCGCGGCGAGTTCTACCCCGAGGACTTCCTGATCCCGTTCGCCGCCAGGCTGATCGGCGGCGCCGTCAAGTGGATCGAGGACCGGCGCGAGAACCTGATCGCGATGAACCACTCGCGCGAGATGGAGTGCGAGCTCGAGATCGCCGCCGACCGCGACGGCACGATCCTGGCGCTGCGCGCCGCGCTCGTCGCCGACATCGGCGCGTACGTGCGCACGACCGGCGGCATCGTTGCGGCGAAGGCGGCGATGTTCCTGCCCGGGCCGTACGACATCGCGAACTACGCGTGCGAGGTCCGCGCCGTCGTCACCCACAAGACGCCGTCGGGGACGTTCCGCGGCCCCGGGCGCTACGAAGCGAACTTCTTCCGCGAGCGGCTGATCGACACGATGGCCGCCGACCTCGGCCTCGACCCCGCCGAGGTTCGCCTGCGCAATCTCGTCCGCCCGGAGCAGATGCCGTACGCGATCGGCTCGCTCGTTCCGTACGAAGGCGCGACGCGATACGACAGCGGCGACTACCCGTTCGCGTGCCGCCACGCGCTCGAACAGTTCGGCTACGAAGCTCTGGCGCCGCTGCGCGGCAGGCTCGTCGACGGCAAGTGGCACGGCGTCGGCATGGCGTGCTTCGTCGACAGCAGCGGCGGCGGCCCGCCGGAATACGCACGTCTCGAGATCGAGTCGCCGCGACGCATTCGCCTGTTCACCGGGTCGTCGAGCAGCGGCCAAGGGCACGAGACGTCGTTCGCGCAGATCCTCGCGCAAGCGCTCGGCGTCTCGCCGCACGCGATCGAGGTCGTCCACGGCTCGACGACCGCGCTGCCGCTCGGCACCGGCACGTACCACGGCCGCGGCATCGTGATGGGTGGCAGCGCGGTCCAGCGGCTCGCCGAGACGTTCATCGCCCAGCTGATCGCCGAAGCCGCGCGGCGCAGCGGCGCGCCGGCAGCCGAGCTCGTCTATCGCACCGGCGCGGTCTCGCGTCGCGACGGCGGCGCCGCGATCGTGTCGATCGAGAGCCTGTGCGACGCCGCCGGCCTCGGCGACGAAGGCGCACAGAAGCTTCTGCGCGCCGAAGCACAGTTCGCGCAGCCGGTCGCGACGTTCGAGTACGGAACGCAGATCGCGCACGTCGCGATCGACGCCGAGACATTCGCGATCGAGGTCGTGCGGCTGCTGACGGTCGAGGACTGCGGCCACGTCGTCAACCCGCTGATCGTCCACGGCCAGGTGATCGGCGCCTCCGTCCAGGGGCTCGGCGGGACGCTGCTCGAGCAGTTCGTCTACGACGAAAGCGGCCAGATGCTGTGCGGCACGTTCGCCGACTACCTGCTGCCGACGAGCACCGATTTCCCCAACGTCGAGGCGATCAGCGTCGACCGCGCACCGTCGCCGCTCAATCCGCTCGGCGCGAAAGGAGTCGGCGAGGGTGCGACCGGCGCCGTCGGCGGCGCCGTCGCGAACGCGATCGCCGACGCGCTGCGCTCGTTCGGCGTGCGCGTCTCGGCGCTGCCGCTCACGCCGTCGGCGTTGGCCGGGCTGATCGAAGAAGCGGCGCCCGAGCGCCGCTGAGCTTCGGCTCTACTTGGCGCCGAGCAGGCTGTTCGTGTAGTACGCCGACGTCGGCTTCGGCGCGTCGATCTCGCCGGTCGACTTCAGCAGCTGCAGCGCGTTGGCGATGACCTTGTCGTCGATCCAGCCGATCGGATGCCCGCCGCTCGCCGGGATCGCGTCGGCGGTCGCCTTGACCTGCGTCGTCACCGCCGAGATGCTCGGATGCCCCGGCCAGCTCTTGGCGAGCATGTTCGCCGCCTCGGCCGGGTCCTTCTTCATCGCGTCGACGCCTTCGCCGACCGCCTTCAGCAGCTTCTTCAGCGCGTCGGGCTTCTTGGCGATGATCGCGTCGCTGCTCACCAGCGCCATTCCCGGAACCGCGAGGCCGTTCTTGTCCATCTCGAGGACGACGAACTTCGAGCCCTGCTTCTCTTCGAGGACCGGCAGGTCGTTGGTCTGGTAGACGCTGACGACGTCGACCTTGTGCTGCACGAAGAGCGGCACGCGCGACTGCGCGTCGACCTGGACCCGCTTGACCTTGCTGCAGTCGACGCCGTTGTTCTTGCAGAACGAGTCGAGGTACGTCGTCCCGGTCTCGCCGATCGCCGTCGCGATCACCTTGCCTTCGAGATCCTTCGGCGTCTTGACCGGATTTTCCGGCCACGAGATCAGCGCGATCGGCGTCTGCGGGTGGTAGAGCGAGATGATCTTGATCGGCATGCCCTTGCTGATCGCGGTGAGCGCGAAGATCGCGGGCAGGAGCACGACGTCGTCCTGGCCCTGCAGCAGCGCGCCGAGCGCCGCCGGCGATCCCGCGCCTTCGCCGAGCTTCACGCTCAGCCCTTCGCGCGAATAGAAGCCCTTCTCCTGCGCGACGTACATCGCGGCGTACTCGCCCTTGAGCTTCCAGCTGAAGCGGACGTTGAGCTGCTCCTCCGCAAACGCCGGGCCGGTCGAGGCGGCGAAGAGAGCGGCGGAACACGCCGCGGTGGTCAACGCCTTGGCAATCGTCTTGAGAGTGCTCATGGATCTCGCTGGTGGGACGAAGCGCAAGCGGCAGCGTGCGCCCGGTCGGGTGGTTAAACTGCGATCACTTAGTGTGATCACACCATTGGGCACTGTCAAGCAACTCGGGGAATGCCCCGGGTCGGGTTCTCCCGCGGCGGCCGATCGATGAGCCCGCGGCCGGCCGTTCGCGCAGCGCTGCCTGCCGTCGTCGTCCTGACGCTGGTCTGGGGCTCGACGTGGCCGCTCTTTCCGTACGCGGTGCGCGAGGTCTCGGTGCTGACGTTCCGCGCGGTCAGCGTCTCCGCCGCGGGAGCCGTGCTGCTCGCGGTCGCTGCGGCGCGCGGCCAGTCGCTGCGCATTCCGAGGCGAAGCTGGGGCGCGGTCGCCGCTGCCTCGCTCATCTACCTGCTCGTCTGGAACATCGCGGGCACGTACGCCGCGATCCTCATCCCGACCGGACAAGCCGCAGTGCTCGGCTACACGATGCCGCTCTGGGCCGCGCTCGTGTCGTGGCTCCTCCTCGGCCAACGGATCCATCGCCGCATGCTCGCAGCGCTCGCGCTCGGCGCCATCGGCATCGGCCTCCTGATCTGGCGCGGCGCCGACGCCTACGCCGGCGCTCCGCTCGGCTTCTCGCTCGGGCTGCTCGCCGGCCTCGGCTGGGCGCTCGGAACGCTGATCCTCAAGGAGTGGCCGGTGCCGGTGGGCGCGACCGTGCTCACCGGCTGGCAGCTGCTCGTCGCGGCGCTGCCGATGGCGATCGCCGCGCTCTGGCTCGGCGATCGACAGTGGTTCGTTCCGTCGGCGCAGTCGATCGCGGTCATCGGCTACATCACGCTCGTGCCGATGGCGATCGGCAACGTCGTCTGGTTCAGGATCGTCGACCTGCTGCCGGTCAACGTCGCCAGCCTGACGTCGGTCATGGTCCCGGTGCTGGCGATGGTCTCGGGTGCGGTGGTCCACGCCGAGCCGCTCGGCGCAGCGCAACTCGTCGCGATCGCGTGCAGCGCCGGCGGCCTCGCGCTCGCGCTCACGAGGCCTCGGCAGCCGGCGACGTGAGCGCGCGCGGCCGGTTTGTCGCGGCGTCGCTCAGGCTTCGACGACCGCGGTCGGCGAACGCGTGCGCGAGGCGAGCAGGATGCCCGCCGCGATCAACGCGATGCCGAGCCAGTGGTAGCCGCGGAACCGCTCGCCGAGGAACGCCACCGCCAGCGCGGCACCGAAGACCGGCATCAGGTGCGCCGACTGGCCGGCGCGACCGGCGCCGATCAGCTCGACCGCGCGGTTGAAGAAGAGGTACGAGACGAACGACGGCAGCACCGCGGTGTACGCCATCGCCGCGTACGACGGCCAGCCCCCCGTGATGCCGGGCCCGGTCGTCGCTTCCCAGACGTAGAACGGCAGCATCAGCAGCGAGCCGATTCCCATCGCGGCGACGAGGAAGCTGAGCGGGTGCACGTCGGGGCGCGTGCGCAGCAACGGCGGAAACGACGCGTAGATCGCGACGGCGACGAGGATCCAGAGGTCGCCGACGTTGATCGACAGGTGCAGCAGCGTGTCGAGCGAGCCGCGGCCGGCGATCGCGGCGACGCCGAGAAACGAGACCACGACGCCGCTCGCCTGCCACAGCGACGGCCGCTCGCCGAACAGCGCGAACGCCCACAGCAGGATGACGACCGGCATCGTCGACTGCAGCAGCAGCGCGTTGAGCGCGGTCGTGTCCTGCAGGCCGATGTAGCACATCGTGTTGTACGACGCGATCCCGGTCGCCGCGAGGAGCACCATCGCCCGCCAGCGCCGCCTGAGCTCCGGCCAGTCGCGGCGCAGCTGCGGCCACGCGAAGCCGAAGGCGAGCACGAAGGCGCCGGTCCAGCGCCAGTACGCGAGCGTGATCGGCGGGACCCGGCCTGCGACCGCGCGGCCGATGACGAGATTGCCCGCCCAGAAGAGGTTGGCGAGCGCGAGCAGGGTCCACGCGGAACCCCAGCGGCGCTGGCCGGGAGCTGTCATGCCGAAACGGCGACGCGGCGAGGCCGGCGCGCCGCTACTTCAGCTCGACTTCGACGAACGCGAATTCGCCTTCGCTCGCATTGACGATGTTGTGCTCGACGCCAAGCGGCCGCGCGTACGCCTGGCCGGCGTGCAGCGGCGTCTCGACGTCGCCGTCCTTGGTCTCGGCGAGCAGCTTGCCGCCGGTGAGGCAGACGACGACGTAGTCGTGCGCGTGGCGGTGCCAGCCGGTCTCGGCGCCGGCGGCGAAGCGCCATTCGGTGACGATGACGCGATCGGTTTCCTGCAGTCGGGTGGCGACGGCCTGGGGTCGTGCGGTGGCCATGAAAGCTCCTGTGATCGAAGGGCTGGCTTCGACGATTTCCGACTAGACGTCGTACCAGTGCAAGCCTTCGGCCGGCGGCTGGATGTCGGGATTGTCGGCGAGCATGCGTTCCCAGACGCGGCGCGTCACCGCCTGCGCTTCCTGCATCAGCGCCGGCTCGTCGAGCGAGACGATCGTGCGCTCGCGCATGACGAACTCGCCGTCGACCATGACCGCGTGGACGACTCCGGGGTGGCCGTAGTGGACGAGGTTGCCGACCGGGTGGATCACCGGGCGCAGGCATGCCATGCCGAGGTCGATGAACGTGAGGTCGGCGCGCTTGCCGGCCTCGATGCTGCCGATCTCGGCCGCGGCGCCGAGCGACGCCGCGGCGTCGCGCGTGACGGCGTCGAGGATCGCCTGCGGCCGCGGCTCGACGCCGCCTTCGTTCGTCCGCCCGCGGCCGCCGCGGTGGACGATCTGGCCGATCTTCATCGCCTGGAACAGGTCGCACGTCTTGTCGTCGGTGCCGAACGCGATCTGCACGCCGGCATCGCGGATGCGCCCGATCAGCACCCGGTGCGGCCCGGTGCGCGACGAGTTCGCCGGGCAATGCGTCATCCGCACGCCGCGCTCGGCGAGCAGGTCGATGTCCGCTTCGCTGCAGTGGGTCCAGTGCGCGCCGACGAGGCCGGGGTCGAGCCAGCCTTCGCGATCGAGATACGCCGCGGGAGTGAGGCCGTGCGCCGCCTTCACCGCCTTCACCTCGTCGGCGCTTTGGGCGAGATGGACGTGACGCGTCAGCCCGTGGCGGTCGGCGAGGTCCTTGAGGCTGCGCAGCATCGCCGGCGAGCAGTTGTCGGTCGCGTGCGGCGCGAGCTGGACGCGTACGCGCCCGCCGTAGCGGCCGTCGACCTTCTCGATCAGCGCCTGCGTGCGCTCGAGGCAGCCGCTGCCGAACGCCTCGTCGACCGAGAAGTCGCCCTTGCGGATGCGCCGCGTATCGATGTCTGCGCAGAGCTCGTCGAGCCACAGGCGCAGCCCCGACGAGGCGATCGCGTCGCTGTAGCCGGTCATGAAGCGCGCCATGTCGACGAGCGCGGTCGACCCGGAGCGGATCGCCTCGACGCACGCGAGCAAGGCGAGGACGCCGCGCTCCGAGTCGGACGTCGCGTACGAGATCGGGACGAAGTAGTTGTAGACGGCGTTGCCCTGCCATTCCTCGATCGTCCCGCGCAGCACGCTCATCGCGGCGTGCGCATGCGCGTTGACGAAGCCGGGACAGACCATCGAGCCGTGCGAACGCAGGCGCGGCATAGCGGGATGCGCGCGCACGAGCTCGTCGGTCGGCCCGACGGCGACGATCCTGCCGTCGCGGATCGCGACCGCGCCGCGATCGATGAGCCGGCGGCTGTCGTCGCAGGTCGCGACGAGCGCGTCGGTGACGAGCAGCTCGCTCACTGCGACGGAGCGCGCGGCAGCAGCTCGTTGGTGAAGAACGCGCTGTCGGGCGCGGCGCTCGCGCTCGCCTGGCCCTGCAGGAGGATCCTTCTCGAGAACGCGATCCGCGCCGGGTCGATCCAGCCGACCGGCCTGCCGGCGACGTCGGGGACGATCGCCGCCATCGTGACCTTGACCTGCTTCTCGATCACGGCGTGCGACGGCGCGCCCGACCAGACCTTCTCGAGCGCCGACGCGGCGGCGTCGGGGTGCTTCGCGGCGGCCGCGATCGCCTCGTCGTTGGCGGCGAGGACGCGACGGAAGACGTCGGCGCGGCGCTGGATGCCGGCCTTGCTCGCGACGATCGCGAGACCGGGGATCGCCATCCCCCAGTCCGAGAGGCGCAGCACCGGATACGTCTTGCCGGTCTTCTCTTCGTAGAGCGGCAGCTCGACGTTGAGGTAGAGGATTCCCATGTCGAGCTGGCCCTGCAGGAACGCGGCCTGGCCGACGCTCGAGTTCATCTGCACCTGGACGATCTTGCTGCAGTCGATCTTGTTGATCGCGCAGAACGGCGGCAGGTACGTCGCGCCGGTCGCGCCGACGCTGGTCGCCATCTTCTTGCCCATCATGTCGGCCGGCGTTCGCAGCGTGCTGCCGGGCTGGCCGACGACGGCGATCGGCGTCTGCGGGTGGTAGATCGCGATCAGCTCGATCGGCATGCCGCGCTCGATCGCGTCGATCGCGAAGATTCCGGGCAGCACGACGAGGTCCTCCTGCCCCTGCAGCAGCGCCGCGAGCGCGGCCGGCGCGCCTGCGCCCTCGCCCATGTGGACGGCGAGGTTGCGGCGCGCGTACGCGCCGCTCTCCTCCGCCAGATAGAACGGCGCGTACTCGCCCTTCAGCTTCCAGCTGAAGCGCACCTTGACGTCGTCGGCGGCGTGCGCGGCGCAGGTCGAGAAGAGCATTGCCAGGATCAACAGGATCTTTTGCATGGCAGAGGCGGTGGTGACAAGGTGCGCGCGAGACCCGCGCGCAAGCGAACCGTCGCCGATTATGGGCAGCCGCGTCGAGGAGCGTGCTCCGGTTCGCACCTCTTGCGCGTCGTCGAAGTTCTTCTGACGTCGACATGGGGATTGAACCTTTGCGCACCGGCAGGAATTGACCGGTGAGCGCTCTCGCCCTTGCGCGAGGCGCAACGCCATCGGAGATTGCCATGCCTACCGCCCCGGGTCCGCGGCGCGCGCACCGGCCGCGACCGCATTCGCTCGTTCGACGAGCCAGCGCCGCGTCGACCATCGCACTTCTCGCCGTCGTGGCCACGCTGGCCATGGCGCAGGGCCGCGGCAGCGAGCAGGCCCTCCGACGCAACGTCGACAACATGCTCGCCGAAGGGCGCGACACCTTTCGCTTCGACACCTTCGGCGACGAGGCCTTCTGGGGCGACACCCTGAAGCTCCACCTCGCGATCGAGGGCACGCAGTTCGGCGGCGTCGGCGCCGGCGTGAGCCCGCGGCTCGCGCTGGCGCTCGGCCTGAAGGTCGACGCCGATGCGCTCGCCAAGGGCGGGCTGCTCGGCGCGGTCCAGAGCGGCAAGCTCGATCTCGACGCGCCGGCGAGCACGCTGGCGCTGCTGAAGGCGAACGCGGTCGTCGGCCTGACCGGATTCTTCAACGCGAACGGCTCGCTGAAGTCGATCGGCATCCAGTGCTCGCTCTGCCACTCGACCGTCGACAACTCGCTCGCGTTCGGCATCGGCCAACGGCTCGACGGCTTCGCCAACCGCGACCTCGACGTCGGCAAGATCACCGCCGCGGCGCCCGACCTGTCCGCGGTCGCAACCTTGCTCGGCGTCAGCCAGGCGACGGTGCGCACCGTGCTCTCGAGCTGGGGGCCGGGCAAGTTCGACGCCGAGCTGTTCCTCGACGGCAAGGCGTTCAATCCGCAGCAGGTGACGAACGGCGTCGTGACGGGCACCAACGTCACCGGCGCGACGCTGATTCCGAACGCGTTCGGCCTCGCGGGCTTCAACCAGCACACCTGGACCGGCGCCTGGGGCAGCATCCCCTACTGGAACGCGTTCGTCGCCACGCTCGAGATGCACGGCAAGGGTCGCTTCTTCGACCCGCGCCTGAACAACGCAGCGCAGTTCCCGATCGCGGCGGCGAACGGCTTCGCCGACTTGCCGCACATCGGCCCGGACGACGATCGCGTCAGCGCCAAGCTGCCGGCGCTGCACTTCTACCAGCTCGCACTGCCCGCGCCGACGCCGCGTCCGGGAGTCGACTTCGACGTCGCCGCTGCCAAGCGCGGCGACGAGCTCTTCAGCGGCAAGGCGAAGTGCAATGCGTGCCACGTCGATCCGCTCTGGACCGAGCCCGGCTGGAACCTGCACCGACCGAGCGAAGTCGGCGTCGACAGCTTCCAGGCCGACCGCGCTCCCGACCATGCGTACAAGACGATGAACCTCGCCGGCATCTTCGTGCGCGAGAACGGGCTCTTCATGCAGGCCGCCAACAAGGGCCGCTACTACCACGACGGCCGCTTCAGGACCTTGCTCGACACCGTCGACCACTACGACGCGCTGTTCGGCCTCGGCCTGAGCGGGGCCGAGAAGAGCGACCTGATCGAGTACCTGAAATCGCTGCCCGAGGCCAAGACGGGCGACTCGGCCGAGCACTGACCCGGACGGTGTCGTCCACTTTCACAGGAGCCGACATGAACGGCAAGCACTCGAACGGTTCGAACCTCGATCTTTCAGCAGCGAAGAAGCCGCGCTCCGGTCGTCTTGCCTTCGTCTCGCTGGCGGTCGCGACGCTGGCCGCGATCGCCGCCGGCAACGCCGCGGCGCAGCTCGCGCCGAACCAGACCATGGGGTTCGGCAACGGCCGCCTGATCACGTTCACCTATCTGCAGAACTTCGACTGCGTCACCGAGCCGACGATGGACCTGGACTTCAACCGGATCCCGGCGCAGTCCGACCCCAACGAGCTGCAGACTCCGATCTGCCAGGTGCTCACCGAGCCGGGGCACGACCCGAGCGGCGGCAATCTCAAGCAGACCGCCGAGCTCTACGTCCTCGTGCCGATGTTCGGCACCGACGTCGATCCCAACGATGCGATGCCGTGCCCGAGCGGAGGACGTCCGGGCGAGCTGTGCGGCGTCGCGCTCGGCAACGCGCTGATCTCGCTGTTCGGTCACGTCCCCGAGGCGTGGCGGACGCATCCCGTCGTGAAGACGCAGTGCCCCGACCCGAACAACCCGGTGCCCGGGACGTGCACGATGCACGCATCGTCGGTCGACCTCTCGGTCCTGCTCGCGTCGATGGACAAGATTCCGAAGCCCGCGACCACGCCGGTGTTCGTGCCGACGCCGAACCACAGCCACATCGTCGACAACGACCGCATCAACACCCGTCCGATCTGGTGGCAGGTGAGGCCGGTGCTCGTGCTTCACGAGGAAGATTGGCCGTCGGCGGACGGCAGCAGCGGCATCACCTCGGCGGCGGCGATGGACGCAGCCGAGACGGCCGGCAGGGCCGTCGAGGTCGGCTCCAACTTCTTCCTCTTCTTCAGCTCCAGGGCTGACATGCACATGCACCGCTGAGGGTGCGCGGGACGCACGACGCGTCCCGCGGCACGGCCCGCGCAGCGTCGGAGTCGCGCGGGTCGTCCGCCCTGCTCCGTTCGGTGCCCGACCCGGACGGCGACGGATCTATTCCACGACCTTGCGGCGCGCTCGGCTTTGCGCGCCGCCCGGGAATATCCGTCGCTGCGCCGCGATCAGGAAGGCATCGCAACGCCAAGGAGCAGAGATGTCCGATTCGCCTTCGATGCCGTCGCGCCGCGACGCGCTCAGGTGCCTCGCGTACGGGGGCGCCGGAACGCTCTTCACGCTGGCCGGCGGCGTGTTCGCCCCGATCGACCTCGCGCTCGCGGCCTCGCGCGACAGCGCCGTCGCCGGCAAGCCGCTCTTCGTGCAGATCAGCGACAGCCACATCGGCTTTCGCAAGGACGCCAATCCCGACGTCGACGGCACGCTCGAGCGGACGATCGACGTCGTCAACGCGATGGCGGAGCAGCCGGCGCTCGTCATCCACACGGGAGACATCACGCACCTGTCGAAGCCCGCCGAGTTCGACCGCGCGCAGCAGCTGCTCGCGCGCCTGCGCGTCAGCGAGCTGCACACGGTGCCGGGCGAGCACGACACCCTCGATGCCGGCGCTGCGCAGTACTTCTCGCGCTTCGGCAGCGCGTCGAACAACAAGGGCTACTACAGCTTCGACCACGGCGGCGTGCACTTCGTCGCGCTCGTCAACGTCCTCGACTTCAAGGACGGCGGCCTCGGAACGCTCGGCGCCGAGCAGATCGCGTGGCTCGCGGCCGACCTGAAGGCGCGCTCGGCGAGCACGCCGATCGTCGTCTTCGCGCACATGCCGCTGTGGACCATCTACGAGCCGTGGGGCTGGGGCACCGGCGACGCCGACCAGGTCGTCGCGATGCTGCGCCGGTTCGGCTCGGTGACGGTCCTGAACGGCCACATCCACCAGATCGTGCAGAAGGTCGAAGGCAACGTCACGTTCCACACCGCGCGCTCGACGGCGTATCCGCAACCAGCGGTCGGCCAGGGCGCGGGCCCGGGCCCGCTCACCGTGCCCGCCGAGCGGCTGCGCTCGATGCTCGGCGTGACGACGGTCTCGGTGGCGACGGCGCAAGGGCCGTTCAGGCTGACCGACACGACGATCGCCTGATCGTGCGACCCATCCTGACCGAGGACATCGCATGAACCATCCTGTCATCCGCTTCGCACGCAGCGCGGGCGGCGCCATGGCCGCCGTCGTCGCCGCCGCCGTGTCGATCGCCGCGGTGGCGCCACCGACGCCGGGCGCCGCCGCGACGACCACGCCGCGCGGCGATGCGGCGCGCGGCAAGACGCTCTACCAGGCGTGCGCCGCGTGCCATTCGATCGACGACAACGACGTCGGGCCGAAGCATCGCGGGGTCGTCGGCAGGCACGCGGGAAGCGTCGCCGACTACGCCTACTCCGCAGCGTTGAAGCAGAGCGAGCTGACCTGGGACGAAGCGACGCTCGATCGCTGGCTCGCCAACCCGAGCGCGCTCGTGCCGGGAACGAAGATGTTCTTCAAGCTCGACGACGCGCAGGCGCGCGCCGACGTCATCGCCTACCTCAAGGAGCAGAAGTGACGCGCCGTCCGGGGGGCGGCCGACGCTGAGTTCGGGAATTGCGGGCATGCTCTCGCCGGTGAGCGCCCACCCGTCCGCGATCTTCCGCCCGCTCGGCCGCTGGTTTCCGCAAACGCGCCGCGACCTGCGGCTGGCGAGCGGGATCGTGCTCTTCACGTACGTGACGCTGCACCTGACGTGCCACGCGCTCGGCCTGGTCTCGCTCGACGTCGCCGAGAGCGCGTTGCGCGTCACGGTCCTGCTCTGGCACAGCGCGCCCGGAACGGTCCTGCTGTACGGCGCCGCGGCGACCCACATCTCGCTCGCGCTCCTTGCCGTCTACGACCGGCGGACGCTGCGGATGCCGCCGCTGCAGGCGCTCAGGATCGTCCTCGGCGTGACGATGCCGCTGGCGCTGATCGGCCACTTCATCGCGACGCGCTACGCGTTCGAGCGCTTCGAGCTGCCCGCCGAATACTCGCGCGTCGTCAGCGGGATCTGGGCGAACGGCACCTCCGGGCTCGCGCTCGGCCTGCTCGCGCCGGGCTGGATCCACGGCTGCCTCGGCCTGCGCTACGCGTTCGGGCACCGGCGCAGCGTCCAGCGCTGGAAGCTCGCCTTCTTCGCCGCGGCGCTGCTGCTGCCGGTCTTCGCTGCGGCCGGCTTCCTGACGATGGCGCGCGAGCTCGACGCGCGGCGATCGTCGTACGCGTCGGCGGTTGCCGCGCCGACGGGCGCGCAGGAGTCGCGGCTGCGCGAGGCGCGCGCGAGCGCGCTCGCCGTCTACCTCGGGCTCGTCGCCCTCGTCGTCGTCGGCCGCACCTGGCGCAGCGCCGCCGAGCGACGCGACCGCTCGGTCGTCTGGATCGCGTATCCGGGGCGCACCGTCAGCGTGCCGCGCGGCTGGACGGTGCTCGAGGCGAGCCGCAGCTTCGGCATCCCGCACGCGGCGATGTGCGGCGGCCGCGCGCGCTGCACGACGTGCCGCGTCCGCGTCGTGCGCGGCGCGTCGCACTGCCCGGCGCCTGCCGCCGACGAGCAAGGCGCGCTCGATCGCATCGCGCCGACGACGGACGTTCGCCTCGCGTGCCAGCTGCGTCCGACCGGCGACATCGCCGTCGAGCCGCTCGTCTCGGTCGCGGCTGCGGCGCCGCGCGCCGCAACGCACGCGCCGGCGGGAGACCACGACGCCGCGATCCTGCTCGTCGACGTTCGCATCGACACCGGCAGCGTCGCGGCGCACGCTGCGGCGCACGACACGATCCATTCGCTCGCCCGAGCGTTCGCGATCG
>DASSRF010000498.1:0-4288 GCA_035701945.1 Caldimonas sp.
GCGATCCGCTCCTGCTCGATCGTCTGCTCGGAGCGGATCCGCGCCGCGTCGATCATCTGCCGCGCCGAGATCTGCGCGCTCTCCCCGTCGTGCTCGCGCTGCGCACGCTCGGTCTGCAGCTCGGCGCGCTGGCGGGCGCGCGCGATCTCGACCTCGCGCTGCTGCGCGAGGCGCGCGTACTCGCCCTCGCGGTCGATCTCGAGCGAGAGCTTCTCGGCCTCGAGGTTCTTGTTGCGGATCGCGATCAGGGTGTCCTGCTCGACGTCGTTCCTCTGCTTCTTGCGCTGCTCGATCGTCTCGGTGAGGCGCGTCAGGCCCTCGGCGTCGAATGCGTTGCTCGGGTTGAAGAACTCCATCGACGTCTGGTCGAGCTGCGTCAGCGACACCGACTCGAGCTCGAGTCCGTTCTTGGTCAGGTCCTCGGCGGCCGCCTCGCGGACGCGACGCACGTACGCGCCGCGCTTCTCGTGCAGCTCCTCCATCGTCATCTCGGCCGCGGCGGTGCGGAGGGCATCGACGAACTTGCCCTCGACGAGCTCCTTCAGCTGCTCGGGCTCCATCGTCCGCAGGCCGAGCGTCTGCGCCGCCGCCGCGACCGCCTCGGCGCGCGCCGCGACGCGGACGTAGAACTCGGCGACGAGGTCGACGCGCATCCGGTCGCGCGTGATCAGCGCCTTGTCGCGGCCGCGCGCGACCTCGAGCCTGAGCGTGTTCATGTTGACCGGGATGACGTCGTGGACGATCGGCAGCACGAACGCGCCGCCGTCGAGGACGACGCGCTGGCCGCCGAGCCCGGTGCGGACGAACGAGCGCTCCTTCGAGCTCCTCAGGTAGAGCCAGTGGAGCAGCCAGACGACGATCGCGACGACGATCGCGACGACGATGAGGCCGAGGATGAAGCTGCCGAATTGGGCTCCGGTCATGGTGGTCTCCGTGATGTCATCCCGAGCGAGGCAACCGCCCTGTCATCGATGGGGATCTGGGTGAAGCGCCGCGTCGTCTCGGTGAGCGCGGTCTCGGTGGGCAGCCGCTCCATCGAGCTCGCGCCGTAGAAGCCGTGGCACGACGGGCAGTGCGCGAGGATGAACGCAGCGTCGTCGGGAGTCGCGATCGGGCCGCCGTGGCACAGCACGATGACGTCGTCGCGCACCGAGCGCGCCGCCGCGGCGCGCGCCTCGATCAGCGGCACGCAGTCGGCGAGCGACAGCGCCGTCCCGGCGCCGATCGAGCCTCCGGTCGTGAGGCCGAGATGGCAGACGACGAGGTCGGCGCCGGCCTTCGTCATCGCGCGCGCCTCGTCCTCGCTGAAGACGTACGGCGTCGTCAGCAAGTCGAGCGCGTGCGCGCGCGCGATCAGCTCGACCTCGAGGCCGTAGCCCATCCCGGTCTCCTCGAGGTTGGCGCGAAACGTGCCGTCGATGAGGCCGACGGTCGGGAAGTTCTGCACGCCGGAAAAGCCGAGCGCGATCAGGCGCTGCAGGAACTCGTCGGCGATCAGGAACGGATCGGTGCCGTTGACGCCGGCGAGCACCGGCGTGCGCCGGACGACGGGCAGCACCTCGCGCGCCATCTCGCAGACGATCTCGTTGGCGTTGCCGTAGGCGAGCAGCCCGGCGAGCGAGCCGCGGCCCGCCATCCGATACCGGCCCGAGTTGTAGATGACGATGAGGTCGATGCCGCCGGCCTCCTCGCACTTCGCCGAAAGGCCGGTGCCGGCGCCGCCGCCGATCAGCGGCCGGCCGGCGGCGATCTTGGCGCGGAAGCGCGCGAGGAGCTCCTGCCTAGCGATTCGCGGCATGCGCCCTCCCCGGAGTTCGCGGCGCGGCGCTCGCTGACGCATCGCGCCACGCGGCGACGAGCGCATCGGCGAACGCTTCGTCGTTGACGTGCAGCGGCAGCCGCACGAGCTTCCTGTCGCCGGCGGCGCGGAAGCCCTGCTCGATCGCGGCGAAGAGCGCGCGATCGGCGTCGGGGTCGTGGAACGGTTGCCCGGGGCGATCGATCGCCGAGACGCCGCCTTCGGGAACGAGAAAACGCACCGGACCGATCATCGCGTTGAGCTTCGTCGCGATGAACGCGCCGATCGCCCTGCACTCGTCGACCGTCGTTCGCATCAGCGTCACGGTCGGGTTGTGGCGGTAGAGGTTGCGCGCGCGGAACCGCTCGGGCACCGTGTCCCAGGCGCCGAAGTTGATCATGTCGAGCGCGCCGCACGAGCCGACGTAAGGCAATGCATGGCGCGCGAAGACGTCGAGCCGCGTCGGCCCCGCCGACAGCACGCCGCCGCCGATCTCGTCGGCGATCTCGGTCGTCGACACGTCGATGACACCGGCGAGCAGCCCCGAGTCGGCGAGCTTCTCCATCGACTGGCCGCCGACTCCGGTGGCGTGGAAGACGATGCAGTCGACCTCGTCGGCGAGCCGCTTGGTGACGGCCTGCACGCAAGCCGTCGTGACGCCGAACATCGTCAGCCCGACCGCGGGCTTGGCCGAGTCGGACGCGATCGCAGGGTGCGCGATCATCCCGGCGAGCGCGTTGGCCGCGTTCGCGAGCACCTGCTCGCTGATGCGGTGGATGCCCGAGACGTCCGTGACCGAGTACATCATGCAGATGTCGCTCGGGCCGACGTAGGGCCGCGTGTCGCCGCTCGCCATCGTCGAGACCATCACCTTCGGGATGCCGACCGGAAGCGCGCGCATCCCGCTCGTCGCGAGCGAAGTTCCGCCCGAGCCGCCGGCGCCGATCAGCCCGCCGATGTCGCTGCGCGTCTGCACGAAGCGCGCGAACGCGACCGCCATCGCCGTCACCGCGCTGCCGCGGTCGCCGCTGAACACCGCCGCCTCGCCTTGCGGATGGTGGCGCGCGACCTCTCGCGGGTGCACCGACGCCGTCGACGTCTTGCCCGACGTCGCGAGGTCGACCGTGACGACGCGCAGCCCCCGGCGCTCGAGCTGCTGGCGCAGGAACTGCAGCTCGCGGCCCTTGGTGTCGAAGGTGCCGACGACGTACGCGGCGCGGCCGCTCGTCGACGCGACGCGAAAGTCGAATACCTGCGCACTGCCTGCGCTGCCGCGCGCCGGTGACGACGCCGCCGACGTCGAACGGTCGGCGCTCGACGACGCAGCGTCGGCCGACGCTGCCGCGGCAGCCGCCGCCGGCGCGCGCGGGATGTCGGCGACGCGCCCTGCGGTGCCGCCGGCGTTCCAGCGGTTGAAGCCGCGCACCGACGCAGGGGCCAGGTCGTCGAGCGTCGGCGCGCCGTCGCCGTGCGCGCGGCGCACGGTCAGGACCTCGGTCGTGGCTGCGTCGCTCGCCGGTGCTGGCGTGGCGTCCTCGCCGGAATCGCCGCTCGCGCGCAGGCCGAGCAGGCGCTCCTGCAGCTCGCGGTCGGCGCCGAGCTCGCTCGCCGCCATCTCGCGCGCGATCCGGCCGTTGACCATCACGCCGATGCGATCGGCGACGTCGATCGCGACGCCGAGGTTCTGCTCGATCAGGAGCACCGCGAGCTCGCGCTCGGCAGCGAGGCCGCGCAGCGCGTCGACGACCTGCTCGACGATGATCGGCGCGAGGCCCTCGGTCGGCTCGTCCATGACGAGGAGCTTGGGCGCGAGCAGCAGCGCACGGCCGATCGCGAGCATCTGCGACTCGCCGCCCGAGAGCTCGGCGCCGCCGTGGCCGCGCCGCTCGGCGAGGCGCGGGAAGAGCTCGTAGATGCGCGCGGTCTCGCGCCGGTCGCGCGCGACGAGGCGCAGCGTCTCGTCGACGCTGAGCGACGGCCAGACGCGCCTGCCCTGCGGCACGTACGCGACGCCGCGCCGCGTGATCCGGTGCGGCGCGAGGCCGCGGATCTCCTCGCCGCGCAGGCGGATGCTGCCGCTCGAAGGCACGAGGCCGGTGATCGCGTTGCACAGCGTCGTCTTGCCCATGCCGTTGCGGCCGACGATCGCGAGCACGCCGCGCTCGAGCAGGAGGTCGATTCCCTGCAGCACGTGGGCGTGCCCATAGCGGACATCGAGACCGGCGATCTCGAGCACCGGCGCGTTCGGCCGCGCTTCGCGGGCAGGGCGCGCCGCCATCAGTGGCGCCCTCCCATGTAGATGTCCTGCACCTCGCGGTCGTTCTCGATCTCCTCGGGCGTGCCGGTCTTCAGCACGCGGCCGTTGTGCATCACGGTGACGCGCGTCGCGGCGCGCATCGCGATCTCGAGGTCGTGCTCGATGAGGAGGAAGCTCATGTGCGCGGGCAGCGACGCGAGCAGCGCGACGAGCTCGCGCCGCTCGGCGGGGGA
>DASSRF010000499.1:0-7174 GCA_035701945.1 Caldimonas sp.
GGCGATCGCCGAGCGCGGCAAGGTCGACAAGAAGCTTATCTACTACTACTTCGCCGGCAAGGACGAGCTCTTCCTCGCCGTCCTCGAGCACAGCTACGCCGAGATCCGCGCTGCCGAGCACGCGCTGCACCTCGAGGCGAGCGACCCGCTGCGCGCCATCGAGACGCTGGTCGCGTTCACCTGGGACCACTACCTGCGCCACCCCGAGTTCCTGGCGCTGCTCAACAGCGAGAACCTGCACCGCGCCGGCCACCTGAAGCGCTCGCGCCGGATCCGCCAGCTGAACTCGCCGCTGATCGACGTCCTCGCCGACGTCCTCGCGCGCGGCGAGGCGGAAGGAACGCTGCGGTCCGGCGTCGACCCGATGCAGCTCTACATCTCGATCGCCGGGCTCGCCTACTTCTACCTCTCGAACAAGCACACGCTCGGCGTCGTCTTCGGCCGCGACCTGATGTCGCCAGCCGCGCTCGCCGAGCGGCTCGCGCACATGACCGAAGTCGTCCTCGGCTACGTCCGCCCTTCCCCAGCCGCGGCGCGCAAGGCGCGCTCCATCGGCACGACGCGTGCCGCATCCTCAGCAAGAACCAGGAGACCCGCATGAACCGCACCACCTTCGGGCGCCTCGCCGTCGCCGCGCTGCTCGCCGTCGCCGCCGGCGCCGCGTCGGCGCAGAACTGGAAGCCGACGCGACCGATCAACCTGATCGTGCCGTGGGCGGCCGGCGGCTCGACCGACCAGGTCACCCGCGTCACCGCGGCCGAGCTCGAGAAGGTGCTCGGGCAGACGATCGTGATCGTCAACCAGCCCGGCGCTTCCGGGGCGATCGGCACCAAGAGCGCGCTCGACGCCGCCAAGGACGGCTACACCTGGACCGCGGGCGCGGCGCAGGACCTCGGCACGTACGAGACGCTCGGGTCGCTGAAGACGCGCATCACCGACTGGCACCTCTTCCTGACCGTGGCCAACATCCAGGTGATCGGCGTCAATCCGAACACGCCGTACCAGACCGCGAAGCAGTTCCTCGACGCGATGAAGGCCAACCCCGGCAAGATCTCGGTCGCGACCGCGGGCGTGACGTCGGCCGGTCACAACGCGATGGAGTTCATCGCCAGGGCGACCGGCGCCAAGTACCGCGAGGTCAGCTACGACGGCGGCAATCCGGCGGTCGTCGCGACCGTCTCCGGCGAGACCGACGCGACGACGCAGCTCGCCGTCGAGCAGGCCGACATGATCCGCGGCAAGCGGCTGCGCCCGCTCGCGACCGTGAGCGACAAGCCGCTCGACCTCGAAGGCTACGGAACGATCCCGCCGCTGTCGGCGACGCTGCCCGGCTTCAGCGCGCCGACCAACTACTTCGGCATCTTCGTCCCCAAGGGCGTTCCCGACGAGGTCGTCAAGACGCTCGACCGCATCTGGGCCGAGAACATCGCCAAGAACGAGGCGCTGCGCAAGTACGCGGCGAGCCGCGGCGCGCTGTTCGCGCCGTCGGCGGAAGAAGCCGCGCAGAAGGCGGTCTACCCCGCCGTGCAGGCGAACGCGTGGATGCTCTTCGAGAGCGGCAAGACCAAGGTGTCGCCTGACACCGTGGGCATCGCCAAGCCCTGAGCTTCGGCCGATGGCGGCTTCCGAGCTCGACGAATTCGACCCGGCGCTGCTGACGCCCGAGCAGGCGCGCTCGCTCGCGGTCACCGATCTGCGCGCAGCCGCGGGCTGGCTCGCGTTCGGCGTCGTCGTGCTCGTCGGCTCGATCCGGATGGACCGGCTCGAAAACCAGAACATCAACCCCTACACGGTGCCCGGGCTGCTGCCGGGGCTGCTCGGCATCGTCTTCATCGTCCTCGCGCTGCTGCTCGGCGTGCGCAGCTGGCGGCGCGGCGGCGCGACGCGCGGTGCGCCCGGCCTGCACGTCGACGCCGCGGTCGCGCGCCGGCTCGCGCTCATCATCGCGCTCGTCGTCTTCTATGCGGTCGTCCTCGTCGGCCACGGCTTGCCGTTCTGGGTGGCGTCGGCGATCTACGTCTTCGCGTCGATCCTGCTGCTGCAGCGGCCGCAGCGCGTCGCGGCGGGGCGCGCCATCGCGCTGAAGGACGTCGCGTTCGCCGCCGCCGTCGGCCTCGCGTCGGGCGGAATCATCCAGTACGTGTTCCAGGAGCTCTTCCTGGTCCGGCTTCCCTGATCAGACAGCGCGGGCGCTGACGTGTTCTCCGGCCTCGCCGACTACGGCCATGCGTTCCTCGGGTTCATGAACCCGGTCTCGATCGGGCTCGGGCTCGGCGGCGCGCTGCTCGGCATCGTCGTCGGCATCCTGCCGGGGCTCTCGGCGACGCTCGTCATCGCGCTGCTGACCACGCTCACGATCAAGCTGCCGGCGAACGACGCGATCCTGGTCCTGATCTGCTCGTACGTCGGCGCGCTCTACGGCGGCTCGCGGACCGCGATCCTGCTCAACATCCCCGGAACCGCGGCGAACGCGGCGTCGTGCGCCGACGGCTTCGCGCTCGCGCAGCGCGGCGAGGCCGGCCGCGCGATCGGCATCGCGACGTCGGGCTCGTTCACGGGGACGTTGTTCGGCGTGCTCTGCCTCGCCGCCTTCACGCCATCGCTCGCCGAGGTCGCGCTCGCCTTCGGCGCGTACGAGTTCTTCTGGCTCGCACTCTTCGGCGTCACGATGTCGGGAACGATCGTCGGCAACGACCCGCTCAAGGGCTGGCTGATGGGCGCGCTCGGACTCTTCGTCGCGCAGATCGGCCAGGAAGGTCTCTACGCGTACGACCGCTTCACCTTCGGCTGGGACGAGCTCTCGGGCGGCATCGCGCTGATCCCCGCGCTCGTCGGCGCGTTCGGCCTCGCCGAGATCCTGACCACGCTCGCCGATCCGGCGGAAAAGAAGCTCGTCGAGCTGAAGGACTCGGTGCTGCCGCGCTTTCGCGAGGTCTTCCAGTACTGGCGCACCGTGCTCCGCTCGGGAGTGATCGGCGTCCTCACCGGTCTGCTGCCCGGCGTCGGCGAGGACTCCGGAGCCTGGATGTCGTACGCCGCCGCCAAGGCGACGAGCAAGGAGAAGGAGCAGTTCGGCAAGGGCTCGATCGACGGCCTGATGGCGGCCGAGACCGGCGACATGGCGTCGATCCCGGGCCACATCATCCCGGCGCTCGCGCTCGGCATCCCGGGCTCGGCCCCTTCGGCCGTGCTGATGGCCGCGATGATCGTCCACGGCATCCAGCCCGGGCCGATGATGATGATGCAGCACCCGCACTTCGTCTACGAGGTCGTCGCGATGACGTCGCTCGCGACGATCACGATCCTCATCTTCGGCCTCTTCCTCGTGAAGCCGCTGCTGCTGATCCTGCGCATCCGCCGCACCGTGCTGATGCCGGTGATCTTCCTGCTCTGCACGGTCGGCGCGTTCGCGAGCGCGTCGCGCCTGTTCGACATCTACGCGATGCTCGTGATCGGCGTCGGCGCGTTCTTCCTGCGTCGACGCGGCTACCAGATGGCGCCGTTCGTGCTCGGCCTCGTCCTCGGCCCGCTGCTCGACAAGAGCCTCCGGCGCGGGCTGGTGCTCTCGGACGGCAGCATCGCGCCCTTCTTCACGCGGCCGATCTCGATGGCGTTCGCGATCGTCGTGATCTTCACGATGCTGCTCTACATCCCGGCGTTCAAGGCGGCGGTGCGGCGCGTCACCGGCGGCGCCGGCGCGATCGTCCGCTCCGCCGTCGGGCGGCGAGCGCGCGGCGGCGACGCGGCATGAAGATCGCGCTCTGCAACGAGGTGCTCGCGCAGCTGCCGCTCGAGCGGCAATGCGAGCTCGCCGCGGCGCTCGGCTACGACGGGCTCGAGATCGCGCCGTTCACGCTCGGCGACGCGCCGCACCGGCTCGCCTCGGGCGAGATCGCTCGCGTGCGCACGACCGTCGAATCGTTCGGCCTCGTCGTCACCGGGCTGCACTGGCTGCTCGTCGCGCCGCCCGGGTTGTCGGTCACCGACCCCGACGCCGGCATCCGCGCGCGCACGCGCGACGTCGTCGCCCGCCTGATCGCGCTCTGCGCCGAGCTCGGCGGGAGCGTCCTCGTCCACGGCTCGCCGAAGCAGCGCCAGGTCGCGCCCGGCGAGAGCCACGCGACCGCCCTCGCTCGCCTGCGCGACTTCCTCGCCGACGCTGCGCGCGTCGCCGAGACGCACGGCGTCGTCTACTGCATCGAGCCGCTCGGCCGCGCCGAGACGGCGCTCGTCAACACCGTCGCCGAAGCCGCAGCGCTCGTGCGCGAGATCGACCGGCCGTCGCTGCGCACCATGATCGACACCAGCGCCGCCGGCGCGAGCGAGACGCAGGCGGTGCCCGAGCTGATCGACGCGTGGCTGCCGACCGGCGTCATCGCCCACGTCCAGGTCAACGACCCGAACCGGCGCGCGCCCGGCCAGGGCGCGATGCGCTTCGCGCCGATCTTCGCCGCGCTCGCGCGGCACGGCTGGGACCGCACCGTCGCGGTCGAGCCGTTCGACTACGTTCCCGACGGCGCCGGCGCGGCGGCGTTCGCCGCCGGCTACCTGCGCGGCATCCGCGAGTCGCTCTCCGCCTGAGCGACCCACCACGAACATCACACGAAGGACGCTCCATGGCGACGCGACGACTCGGAATCATCATGCACGGCGTCACCGGCAGGATGGGAACGAACCAGCACCTCATCCGCTCGATCTGCGCGATCCGCGCCGAAGGCGGCGTGCTGCTCGGCAACGGCGACCGCGTCATGCCCGATCCGCTGCTCGTCGGCCGCAACGCGGAGAAGATCGAGGCGCTCGCACGCGCGCACGGCATCCAGCGCTGGGGGACGAACCTCGACGCGGCGCTCGCGAGTCGCGAGGACACCGTGTTCTTCGACGCCGGAACGACGCAGATGCGGCCGCGTCTGCTCGCCGACGCGTTGCGCGCCGGCAAGCACGTCTACTGCGAGAAGCCGATCGCGACCAACCTCGGCGAGGCGATCGAGATCGCGCGGATGGCCGAGGCCTCGGGCCTGAAGCACGGCGCGGTGCAGGACAAGCTCTTCCTGCCGGGGTTGCGCAAGCTCGACATGCTGCGCCGCGCCGGCTACTTCGGCCGCATCCTCTCGTTGCGACTCGAGTTCGGCTACTGGGTCTTCCCGGGCGACCTGCAGCCGATCCAGCGGCCGTCGTGGAACTACCGCCTCGAAGACGGCGGCGGGATGATCCTCGACATGATGTGCCACTGGCGCTACGTCCTCGACAACCTGTTCGGCGAGGTGCAGTCGATCTCGTGCGTCGGCGCGACGCACATCCCGCAGCGCTGGGACGAGGACGGCAGGCCCTACAAGGCGACCGCCGACGACGCCGCCTACGCGACGGTGCAGCTGAAGGGATTCCAGGGCGAGCCGATCGTCGCGCAGCTCAACATGTCGTGGGCGACCCGGGTGCGCCGCGACGACCTCGTCACGTTCCACGTCGACGGCACCGAAGGCTCGGCGGTCGCCGGCCTGCACGACTGCCGCATCCAGCCCAAGGTCGCGACGCCGCGGCCGGTGTGGAACCCCGACGTCAGGCAGCCGACCGACTTCTTCTCGCAGTGGCAGGAAGTCCCCGAGTCGATCGCCTACGACAACGGCTTCAAGATCCAGTGGGAGCACTTCATCCGCCACGTCGTCGAAGACGCGCCGTACAAGTGGACGCTGGTCGAAGGCGCCAAGGGCGTCCAGCTCGTCGAGGCCGCGCTCGCGAGCTGGAAGGAGCGGCGCTGGATCGACGTCGAGCCGCTCGCGGTCTAGGGCCTGGAGCACCGCGATGGCTTTCCCGCTCACGCTGAAGCTTCCCGTTGCCGGCGGCCGGCTCGAAACCTACGCGCTGCGCGGCGGCGCGCCGTTCGCAGCGTCGGCACCGACGCAGCCGTTCACGCGCATCGCGTACTCGGCCGCGCACGTCGTCGCCGATCCGCTGGCGAGCGTCGACCCGTGGCTCACGGCTGCGATCGACTGGGACGCGACGATCGCCTATCGCCAGCGCCTGTGGTCGCTCGGCCTCGGCGTCGCCGAGGCGATGGACACCGCGCAGCGCGGCATGGGCCTCGACTGGCCGACGTCGCTCGAGCTGATCAAGCGATCGCTCGATGCCGCGCGCGACGTCTCCGGCGCGCTCGTCGCGTCCGGGTGCGGCACCGACCACCTCGATCCGGCCGCAGCGAAGAGCGTCGACGACGTCGTCCGCGCGTACGAGGAGCAGATGGCGGCGATCGAGCGCCACGGCGGCAAGCTGATCGTGATGGCGAGCCGTGCGCTCGCGCGCGTCGCCAGGAGCCCTGCCGACTACGAGCGCGTCTACGACCGCGTCCTCATGCAATCGAAGCAGCCGGTGATCCTGCACTGGCTCGGCGAGATGTTCGATCCCGCGCTCGCCGGCTACTGGCTCGGCGCCGACGCCAACCACGGCGACGCGGTCGACCGCGCGATGAACGTCGCGCTCGGCGTCATCGCCGCGAATCCCGGCAAGGTCGACGGCATCAAGATCTCGCTCCTCGACAAGGACAAGGAGATCGCGATGCGGCGCCGCCTTCCCGAAGGCGTCCGCATGTACACCGGCGACGACTTCAACTACGCCGAGCTGATCGCCGGCGACGGCGTCGGCGGCGCGACGAATCAGCAGCACAGCGACGCGCTGCTCGGCATCTTCGATGCGATCGCGCCGGCGGCCAGCGCGGCGCTCGGCGCGCTCGCAGCGGGCGAGGTGGACCGGTTCCACGCGATCCTCGGGCCGACGGTGCCGCTCTCGCGCCACGTCTTCCAGGCGCCGACGCGCTTCTACAAGACCGGCATCGTCTTCCTCGCCTGGCTGAACGGCCACCAGCGCCACTTCACGATGGTCGGCGGCCAGCAGAGCGCGCGCTCGATCCTGCATTTCGCCGAAGCGTTCCGGCTCGCCGATGCAGCAGGGCTGCTCGAACAGCCCGAGTTCGCGGTGGCGAGGATGCGGCAGCTCCTCGCTTTGAACGGCGTCGACGATTGACGCGGTGGTGGTGTCCTGGCGCACGCGGGCCCAACCGACGGTCGAAACGCGCCGTGCGGGATCGGGACGGCAGGGTGCCCTGTTTTGCGGAAGTAAAGGAGGAGGGCCGGCCGTTCAGGCCAGGCCCGGGGGACATGGAGGAAATCGGCCACCCGCCGCCCGC
>DASSRF010000500.1:0-2263 GCA_035701945.1 Caldimonas sp.
CTGAGCACGAAGACGTTGCGGCCTTCCGGAACGGCGTCGAGGGCTTCGCTGAAGACGGCCTGGAACGTGCGCGCGCTCTCGACCTCCTGGAAGTTGTCGAGGACCAGGCAGCTCGCCGCCGGCAAACGCGCGAAGAGCTCGCGAAAGAAGCGGCGCGAGAACGCGCCGAGGTCGGCCATGTACTCGGGAGTGAAGGGCGGCAGCTCGGTTCGCGTCCGCGAGCGACTCGGTGCCCGCGACCTCGCCAGGTAATAGAAGAACGTGCCGGGGTCGGCATCGGCGCGATCGAGCTGGTACCAGGTCGCAGCGATCCTCCGGCTCGCGACGTAGCTCGCCGTCAGGGTCGTCTTGCCCGCTCCCGGCGGGCCCGAGATCCAGACGATCGGGCGCTGGCGGAGATCGTCGAGCCGCTCGAACAACCGCTCGCGCGGCGCGACCCGGTGCAGCTTCGGCCGGCCGAGCTTGGCGAGCGCAGGGCGGCGGTCGGCCGACGCCGACGCTTTCTCCGATCCGTGAGTCATCGGTGGGGACGTCCGCGGCGGCCGAAAACCAGAACGAGCACGAAGCGTAGCGCAGCGCGAGCGCCGGCATCGAACGCGTTGGAAGGAAAGGGCGAGACCGTCACCTGGACGCAGCGCGCGCGTTGGCTTGACGGCGCGCGCCACGAGCGCACAGTCGGCGTTGCGCCACCGGTTTGGCGCCCGCCTGAAGGAGGTTTCCATGAAGCCCATGCCGCGCCCGCTTCCGCTGCTCGTGGCTCTCGCCCTGCATGCACCCGCGTTCGCCGACGACAGCCACGCGCACGACGGCCACCTCGGCAAGGTGTCGTTCCCGACGAGCTGCGATCCCAAGGTCCAGCCGGCGTTCGAGCGCGCGGTGGCGATGCTCCACTCGTTCTGGTATTCGGCCGGCGAGCAGGCGTTTCGCGACGTGCTCAAGGACGACCCCGGCTGCGCGATCGCGACCTGGGGCATCGCCTCGATCCTGATGTCGAACCCGCTCGCCGGCCAGGGTGCGTCGCCGAAGGGCGCCGAGGCGGCGCAGGTCGCCCTCGACGAAGGCCGCCGGATCGGCGCGAAGACCGAGCGCGAGCGCGACTACATCGAAGCCGCCGCGGCGTACTACCAGGACTTCGCCAAGCGCAGCGAGCGCGAGCGCCAGGTCGCGCGCGCCCGCGCCTACGAGACGGTCGCCCAGCGCTATCCCGCCGACGACGAGGCGCAGATCTTCATGGCGCTCTACGCCGCGGCGACGCAGACCCAGGCCGACCAGACCTACGCCGCCTACCTCAAGGCGGCCGCGATCCTCGAGGAGCAGTTCCGCAAGTACCCCGACCATCCCGGCGTCGCGCACTACCTGATCCACAGCTACGACGCGCCGCCGATCGCCGGCAAGGGGCTCGTCGCTGCGCGACGCTACGCCGGGATCGCGCCCGACGCGCCGCATGCGCTGCACATGCCGTCGCACATCTTCACCCGCGTCGGCGCGTGGCAGGAGTCGGCGGCGACGAACCTGCGCTCGCGCGAGGTCGCCAGGGCCGGCAACGAGCCCGACGAGGCGTACCACGCGTCCGACTACCTGGTCTATGCCTACCTGCAGCTCGCGCGCGACGCCGACGCGCGCCGCGCGATCGACGAGGCGATGAAGGTGCAGGGCATCACCCCCCGCTTCATCGCACCGTACGCGATCGCTGCGATGCCGGCGCGCTACGTCTTCGAGCGCGGCGCCTGGTCGGAAGCCGCGGCGCTGCGGCCGCTCGGCAGCAACTATCCCTTCGTCGAGGCGATCACGCATTTCGCGCGCAGCGTCGGCGAGGCGCGCAGCGGCGACCTCGCCGCGGCGCGCGCCGACGCCGAGCGGCTGCAGGCGCTGCAGGCCGCGCTCGCGGCGGCCAACAACGGCTACTGGGCGACCGAGGTCGAGGTGCAGCGGCTGGCGGCGACGGCGTGGATCGCGCTCGGCGAGGGCAACGCCGACGAGGCGCTCCGAGGCATGCGCGCCGCGGCCGATCTCGAGGATCGCAACGAGAAGCACATCGTGACGCCGGGCCGCATCGTTCCGGCGCGCGAGCTGCTCGGCGACATGCTGCTCGAGGCCGGGCAGCCGGCGGCGGCGCTGCGCGAGTTCGAGGCGTCGCAGCAGCGCGAGCCGAACCGCTTCCGCAACTATTCCGGCTCGGCGCGCGCCGCCGAGATGGCCGGTGACCGGGCCAAGGCGGCGGCGTACTCCAGGAAGCTCCTCGAGCTCGCCCGCGACGCCGACT
>DASSRF010000501.1:0-6305 GCA_035701945.1 Caldimonas sp.
GCCGCGCAGCATGCGCGCCGCGTGCTCGAGACGGTGCTGTCCCGCTCGGGTCTGCACGTCGACGACATCGCCGCGTGGATCCTGCACGCCGGCGGTCGCGACGTGCTGCTCGCGCTCGAGCGCCGCTTCGAGCTCGACGGCGGCGCGTTCCGCTACAGCGCCGCGATGCTGCGCAAGCACGGCAACCTGTCGAGCGCGTTCGTCTACTTCGTCCTCGCCGCGGCGCTCGCCGACGGAGCGCCCGGCGGCTGGTGGTGGCTGACCGCGTTCGGCGCCGGCTTCAGCTGCCACGGCGCGCTGCTGCGCGTCGATTGAGCGAAGGTTCCGGATGACGGCGCTGACCCGCGTCCTCGAGGCCGAGACGCTCGACCACCTCGCCGCCGACGACCCCGCGGCGCAACGCGCGCGCCGCGACCTGCGCCGCGTCAACGCCGCGATGGGTGCGCGCCGCATTCTCGAGCGCGCGCTCGCGCGTGCGCTCGGCCGAGGTCGCCGGGGCCTGCGCCTGCTCGAGATCGGCTGCGGCGACGGCCGGCTCCTGCTCGACGTCGCGAAGCACCGCGGCGATCGCTGGCCCGACACGCACCTCGACCTGCTCGATCAGCAACCGATCGTCGACGCCGCCACGGTCGCCGCGTACGCCGCTTGCGGCTGGCGGGCGCGGCCGCTCACCGCGGATGTGCTCGACTGGGCGCGCGGCGACGACGGCGAGCGCTGGGACGCGGTCGTCGCGAACCTCTTCCTCCACCACTTCGACGACGCTCGGCTGCGCAGCCTGCTCGCCGGCTGCGCGCGTCGCGCCGACGCGCTCGTCGCGTGCGAGCCGCGGCGCAGCCGCGTCGCGCTCGCCGCCAGCCACCTCATCGTCTTTCTCGGTGCGAGCGCCGTGACGCGGCACGACGGCGTCGTCAGCGTGCGCGCCGGCTTCGTCGGCGACGAGCTGACGTCGGCGTGGCCGCTGCGCGGCGACGACTGGGAGCTCGCCGAGTACGAGGACGGCGCGTTCACGCATTGCTTCTGCGCCGTGCGGCGCGGCCCCGCCTCGTGACGACGACGTTCGACGCCGCGGTGATCGGCGCCGGTCCGGCGGGCAGCGCGACCGCGGCGCTGCTCGCGCGCGCCGGCTGGTCGGTCGCGCTCGTCGAGCAGCAGGCGTTTCCGCGCCGCAAGGTGTGCGGAGAGTGCGTCGCGGCGAGCAACCTCGCGCTGCTCGACGTGCTCGGCGTGGGCAGCGAGTTCGCCGAGCGCGCCGGCGACGAGCTGCGCCGCGTCGCCCTGATGCGCGGCGACGAGACGATCGTCGCGCCGCTGCCGGCGGCCGCCGGCGCGCATCGCTTCGGCCGTGCGCTCGGCCGCGAGCATCTCGACACGCTGCTCGCCGACGCCGCCGCGGCCGCCGGCGCGACGCGCTGGCAGCCGTGGTCGCTGCAGGCGATCGCGGGCAGCGCGGGACGCTTCGTGCTGCGCGTTCGTCGCGACGAGACCGGCGACGAGGCCGAGCTCGGCGCCGCGCTCGTCGTCGCCGCGCACGGCTCGTGGCAGCCGCTGCCTGCCGAACGCGACGAGCGCCGCGACGCGCGCACGACGGGCGACCTGTTCGCGTTCAAGGCGAACTTTCGCGACGCGGCGCTCCCCGCCGATCTGCTGCCGGTGCTGTCTTTTTCGGGCGGCTACGGCGGCATGGTCGTCGCCGACGGCGGCGTGCTCACGCTCGCCGGCTGCGTGCGTGTCGATCGCTTGCGCGAATTGCGTTCCGCGCATCCTGGACTGCGCGCGGGCGACGCGTTCGAGGCGATGCTGCGCGGCGAATGCCGC
The DNA here is from genome assembly GCA_035701945.1 of Caldimonas sp. Lineage (GTDB taxonomy): Bacteria > Pseudomonadota > Gammaproteobacteria > Burkholderiales > Burkholderiaceae_C > Schlegelella_A. The sequence continues at coordinate 1,816 of DASSRF010000501.1, forward strand.
GGCGTCGCCGACGCGCTCGCGGCTGCGACCCGCGAAGGCGCGTGGCTCGCGAGCGGCCCGCTTCGGCCCGGCGTTCGCGTCGACGACGACGACGGCGTCTTTCGCGTCGGCAACGCGGCAGGCGAGGCGCATCCGATCGTCGGCGAGGGCATCAGCATGGCGCTGCAATCGGCGTTCGTCCTTGCCGCGCTGGTCGCACCCGAGCGCGCCGCGCTCACCGCGGCTGCGAGCGCAGCCCTCGCGCAGCGCAGCGCGCAGCGCGCGTATGCGCGCCTCTGGCGGCGCAGGTTCGCACGCCGGCTCGCGGTCGCCGCCGCGTTCGCGCACGTCGCGATGCGGCCGTTGCCGACGAAGGCGGCGTGGCCGCTCGTGCGCCGCTGGCCTGCCATCCTGACCGCAGGCGCGCGCTGGAGCGACAAGACGCGCTGCGCGCCCGAAGCGGCGAGCCTGGTGCAAGCGTTCGCATGACGGTGGGCGCCGCGAGCGCGGTCGACGCTCCTTCCGCCGCCGCGGCGCGCGTCCGCTACGACCGCGTCGACGCGCTGCGCGGCTTCGCGATCGTCTGGATGGCCGCGTTCCACTTCTCGTTCGACCTCAACTACTTCCGTTTCATCCACCAGAACTTCTACCGCGACCCGTTCTGGACAGTGCAGCGCGCGTGCATCGTCACGCTCTTCATGGCGTGCGTCGGCGCCGGCCAGGCGATCGCGTCGGCGCAGGGCCAGCCGCTCGACCGCTTCTGGCGTCGCTGGCTGCAGATCGCCGGCTGCGCGGTGCTCGTCACGCTCGGCTCGGCGATCATGTTCCCGAAGAGCTTCATCAGCTTCGGCGTCCTGCACGGCATCGCGGTGATCCTGATCATCGTCCGCTTCACGACGTCGTGGGGCGTCTGGCGCTGGCCGCTCGGGCTCGTCGCGATCGTGCTGCCGAAGCTCGTCAGCGATCCGTTCTTCGACACGCGCTGGACGAACTGGGTCGGCCTCGTCACCCACCTTCCGGTCACCGAGGACTACGCGCCGGTGCTGCCGTGGCTCGGCGTCGTCTGGTGGGGCGCAGCGGCGACCGACTGGCTGCTCGCGCACCGGCCCGCGCTCGTGCGCGGCGCGCTGCCGCGCGTGCTCCATCCGCTCGCCGTGCTCGGCCGCTGGAGCCTCAGCTTCTACATGCTCCACCAGCCGGTGCTGATCGGGATCCTGCTCCTCGTCACCACGCTGCGCCATTGAGGCCACGGCCGGCTCGCCTACCATCGCCGGATGGCCGACCGCGCGCTGTTCGGATTCCACGCCGTCACCGTCCGCCTGAAGACCGCGCCTTCGTCGGTGCTCGAGGTGCACGTCGACGCTGGGCGCCGCGACGGCCGCATGCGCCAGCTCGTCGAGCGCGCGACTGCTGCCGGAGTTCGCGTGATCGAGAGCGACGCCGCGCGCTTGCGCGCGCTCGCGAAGAGCGACGCGCACCAGGGCGTCGCCGCCCGCGTCGCGCCGCTGCCGGCGCGCCACTCGCTCGACGACCTGCTCGACGACGTCGTCGCCGCCGGCGAGACGCCGCTCGTCCTCGCGCTCGACGGCGTCACCGATCCGCACAACCTCGGCGCCTGCCTGCGCGTCGCCGACGGCGCCGGCGTCCACGCCGTCGTCGCGCCGAAGGACCACGCCGTCGGCATCAACGCGACGGTCGCCAAGGTCGCGAGCGGCGCCGCCGAGACGGTTCCGTACCTGATGGTGACCAACCTCGCGCGCACGCTCGGCGAGCTGAAGGAGCGCGAGATCGCGGTCGTCGGAACGAGCGACGCGGCGACACGATCGCTCTACGACGTCGACCTGCGCGGGCCGGTCGCGTTCGTCCTCGGCGCCGAGGGCCGCGGCATGCGCCAGCTCGTCGCGCGCACCTGCGACGAGCTCGTCAAGGTGCCGATGCGCGGCGCCGTCGAGAGCCTCAACGTCTCGGTCGCGAGCGGCGTCTGCCTGTACGAGGCGGTTCGCCAGCGCAGCGCGACGAAGGAGGGCTGATGCCGGTGATCGAGCTCACGCACCCGCTGGTGCGCCACAAGGTCGGGCTGCTTCGCGAAGCGGGGCTGTCGACGAAGAGCTTTCGCGAGATCACCGCCGAGCTCGGGCGCCTGCTGACGTACGAGGCGACCGCCGACTTTCCGCTCGAGACGGTGCGCGTCCAGTGCTGGAGCGGGCCGATCGACGTGGCGCGCCTGAGCGGCAAGAAGGTGACCGTCGTTCCGATCCTGCGCGCCGGGCTCGGCATGCTCGAGGGCGTGCTCGACACGATCCCGAACGCGAAGGTCGGCGTCGTCGGCATCGCGCGCAACCACGCGACGCTGCAGCCCGAGCCGTACGTCGACCGCCTCGCCGGCGACCTGCACGCGCGCACCGCGATCGTCCTCGACCCGATGCTCGCGACCGGAGGCTCGATGAACTCGGCGATCGCGCTCCTGAAATCGCGCGGCGCGACCGACATCCGCGCGCTCGTCCTCGTCGCCGCGCCGGAGGGGATCGCCGCGCTCACCGCCGCGCACCCCGACGTGCGCTGCTGGGCGGCGGCGGTCGACAGCCACCTCGACGGCACCGGCTACATCATCCCCGGGCTCGGCGACGCCGGCGACCGCATCTTCGGCACGCGCTAGATCCAGCCGAGCCCGCCGACGACCGCGCCGAGCGCGACGAACCACATCGGGCTGAGCTTCGTCTTCAGCATGCCGGCGATCGCGACGCCGACGAGGACGATCGCGCCGACCGCGTGGCGCTCGTCGCGGACGTACGGCCGGACGAGCAGCCAGCCGGTCGCGACGAGAAGCCCGATCGTGAGCGGCGTCAGCCCGCTCGTGAACGCGCGCACGCCGCGCGTCTCGCGCCGCTCGGCACCCCAGCGCGAGACGAAGAGCGTGAGCGCGGTCGAAGGCAACAGCGTCCCGGTCATCGTCGCCACCGCGCCGAGCGGGCCGGCGACGTTCCAGCCGATGACGGCGACGAAGAGCACGTTCGGGCCGGGCGCGGCCTGCGCGAGCGCGATCGACGACGTGAACTGCGCGCCGCTGATCCAGCCGTGCTCGGCGACGAGATAGCGGTGCATGTCGGGCGCGGTCGTGATCGCGCCGCCGACGGCGAGCAGGCTCAGCATGAGGAAGTGGCCGAAGAGGCCGAGCAGGTCGGCCAACGGCAGCGTCGAGTGGAAGGCGCTCATCGCAGCCGCCACCACGCGATCGCGATCGCGACGCCGCCCAGGCCGATCACGACCCAGATCAGCGGCAGGCGAAGGATCGCGATCGTCACGAACGTGACGACGACGAAGGCGGCGGCGAGCCAGGGCCCGAGCAGGCTCGCGCGCAGCGTCGACATCAGCCTGATCGCGGTCGCGAGGATCAGGCCGGCGGCGACCGCGCCCATGCCGCGCAGCGCGCCGGCGACGAGCGCGATGCTCGCGAGCTCGGCGTACGCTGCGGTGAGAACGAGGACGATCACGAGCGGCGCCGCCAGCATCCCGCCGAGCGCGGCCAGCGCGCCGCGCAGGCCGAAGAAGCGGTCGCCGAGCATGAGCGCGAGATTGACGACGTTCGGACCCGGCAGGACCTGGCCGAGCGAGAGGACCTCGACGAACTCGGCGCGCGTCACCCAGCCGAGCCGTTCGACGAGCTCGCGCTGCGCGACCGGCAGCACGCCGCCGAAGCCTTGCAGCGCGAGCCGATTGAACGCGAAGAAGAGCTCGGCAACCGACTGCGGCCGCGGCCGAGCCTCGTCGACGACGCCGTCGCCGATCGCGCTCATGGCGCGCGCCGGCGCGCGTGCGCCGCCCAGACGCTGAGCGCGATCGCGACGGCGATCCAGCCGACGCCGGCGAAGCTGAGCGAGCCGTAGCCGTGGTGGGCGATGAGCCAGCCGCCGCTCGCTGCGCCCGCGGCCTGGCCGAGGTAGATCGCCGAAGTGTTGAGCGCCATCAGCGCCGGCGCGAGCGTCGGCGCGGCGGCGCCCAGGCGCGCCTGCTGCATCGACTGCATCGAGAAGCACGCGAGGCCCCATGGCACGATGACGAGCGCCGCGGCGAGCGTCGACTTCGCGAGCGGCCAGGCGAGCAGCGACAGCGTCATCAACGCGAGCGCGAAGTCGACCGAGCGGTCGGGGCCGAACCGGTCGACGTGGCGCGACGCGAGCGTGTTGCCGATGACGCCGAAGACGCCGAAGACGCCGAAGAGGAGCGTGACTTCGCGCGTGCCCGCGCCGACGACCTCCTTGAAGTAGGGCGCGAAGTACGAGAACAGCGTGAATTGCGCGGCGCCGGCGAGCGCGGTGACGAGGACGATCGCCATCAGCACCGGGCTGCCGAACGCGGCGCGCCACGACGCGAGCGTGAGCGACGGCGGGCGCACCCCCGTCGGCACCGTCGCCGCGACCCACGCAGCGCCGACCGCGCCGATCGCGGCGATCGCGAGGAACGCGCTCTGCCAGCCGAAGGTGTCGCCGAGCCACGCCGCCATCGGCATGCCG
>DASSRF010000502.1:0-8487 GCA_035701945.1 Caldimonas sp.
CGCGCTGCTGCGCGGTTGCAGCTCGGCGAAGATCTCGGCATAGATGCGATGCCGCGAAGGCGCGATCTCGCCGCGCTCGAGCGCGGCGAGGACGCCGCAGCCGGGCTCGTGCAGGTGGGTGCAGTTGTAGAAGCGGCACGCCGTCGCGTTCGCCGCGATGTCGGGCATCAGCGCGGCGAGCCGTTCGGCAGCGATGTGGCGCAGCCCGAATTCCTGGAATCCCGGCGAGTCGATCAGCGCGCTCGTCCGCTCGCCGTCGATCCAGTGCCACGCGGTCGCCGTCGTCGTGTGGCGGCCGGTCTTCAGCGCCTTCGAGATCTCGGCGGTCTGCGCGCGCGCGCCCGGAACCATCAGGTTGACGAGCGTGCTCTTGCCGGCGCCGCTCGGGCCGAGGACGAGCGTCGCGCGGCCGGCGAGCAGCGGTGCGAGGCGCGCGCGCGCGTCGTCGCGCTCGGGCTTCAGCGCGACCTCGACGATCTCCGTGCCCATCGCGGCGTAAGGCGCGAGCCGCTCGCGCGCTGCGGCGAATTCCGGCAGGTCGCGCTTGTTGAGGACGACGCGCGCGGGCACGCCGGCATCGGCGGCGGCGATCAGCGCGCGCGCCAGCTGCGACTCGCTGAACGTCGGCCGGGCCGCGACCACCACGAGGAGCTGGTCGATGTTGGCGGCGAACGCCTTCGTCTTCCACTCGTCCTGCCGGTAGAGCAGGTTCGTGCGCGCGACGACCTCCTCGACGACGCCGACGTCGCCCGAGCGCTGCCAGCGGACGCGGTCGCCGACGACGGCGTCGCTTCGCTTGCCGCGGACATGGCAGAGGACGCGCGCGCCGGCGCGGTCCTCGACGACGACGTGGCGGCCGTGCGCGGAGACGATCAGCCCGTGCGGATGCTCAGCCGAGGAAGGCGACGAGGGCATCGGCCTTGGCGGCGCAGATGAAGTCGTTCATCGAGATGCCGCCGGCCGAGTGCGTCGAGAAGCGCACCCGGCAACGGTCGTACTGCACGTGCAGCTCGGGATGGTGGTCCTCGACATGGCACTGCCAGGCGAGCGCGTCGACGAACGCGACCGTCTCGAGCCAGCCCTTGAACGCGAACGTCTTCTCGATCGCTCCGCCGGCGTCGCGCCAGCCGCTCATCTGCGCGAGGTGGTCGCGCACCGCCTGCTCGCTCATCGCGGAGGCGCGTGCCTGGCATTGCTGGTGGAGGAAGTCGGTCATGGCGTCGCAGTCGCAAGAGGGGCCGGCGCGAGCGCGGCGAGGCGCTCGACTGCCGGCGGGTGCGAATAGTAGAACCGCGCGTAAAGCGGATCCGGCGTCAGGGTCGAGGCGTTGTCCTCGTGCAGCTTCAGCAGCGCCGAAGCGAGGGCGGCGCCGTCGGCGTGGCGCGACGCGAACGCGTCGGCCTCGAACTCGTCGCGCCGCGACCAGCCGGCGACGATCGGCGAGACGAAGACGCCGAACACCGACGACGAGAGCAGCAGCAGGATCAGCGCGAGCGCGTCGTTCGCAAGCGCGAGGTTGGGTTGCACGGCGAGGCCGGTGTAGAACCAGCTGCGCGTCGCCAGCCAGCCGAGCAGCGCGAAGAACGCGAGCGTGACCAGCGCCATCACGAGCAGCCGCTTCTTGATGTGGCGCAGCTTGAAGTGGCCGAGCTCGTGCGCGAGGACCGCCTCGATCTCGCCCGCTGCGAGCCGCGCGAGCAGCGTGTCGTAGAAGACGACGCGCTTGGCGCGGCCGAACCCGGTGAAGTACGCGTTGGCATGCGCCGAGCGACGGCTGCCGTCCATCACGAAGAGGCCGCGCGCAGCGAAGCCGGCGCGCGCCATCAGCGCCTCGACGCGCTCGCGCAGCGGCGCGTCCTTGAGCTCCTCGAAGCGGTTGAAGAGCGGCGCGATCACGCTCGGCACGACCACCTGCGCGGCGACGACGATCGCCATCCAGGCGAGCCAGGCCCACAGCCACCACGCCCGTCCCGCAGCTTCCATGATCCAGAGCACGGCGGCGACGATCGGCACGCCGATGACCGCGGCGAGCACCGCACCCTTGGCGAGATCGGCGAGCCAGAGCCGCCACGTCATGCGGTTGAAGCCGAACCGCGCCTCGAGCCTGAACGTCGCGAACCAGTCGAACGGCAGCTCGATCAGCGTGCCGATCGTCGCGAACGCGGCGACGAGCGCGACTTGGTACGCGAGCGCGCCGAAGCGCGGCGCGACGGCGTCGCGCAGCGCCGAATTGAGCGCGTCGAGGCCGCCGAACAGCGTCCAGCCGAGCAGCACGGCGGCGCCCGCGACCATCTGCCAGTGCGCGAGCCGCGCCTTGGCGAGCGTGTAGTCGGCGGCGCGCTGGTGCGCGGCGAGCGGAACGGTCGCGCGAAAGGTCGGCGGCACCGCGTCGCGGTGGAGCGCGACGTGGCGGACCTGGCGCGCGAGCAGCCAGGTGCGCAGGGCGAGCGAGACGACCAGCGCGGTCGCGAAGGCGAACGTCCAGAGGGAAGCCGACACGGCGGCCAGTGTAGGTCGGCAGCCGCAGGCCGGCAGTGCTGCGAGAATCGACGTCCGGAGCCCATCGATGAGCGACGCACTGACCCTCGACGAGCACAACCTCGTCTGGATCGACCTCGAGATGACCGGCCTCGCGCCGCAGACCGACCGCATCATCGAGATCGCCGTCGTCGTCACCGACGCGACGCTCGGCCGCCGCACCGAGGGGCCGGTGCTCGCGGTCCACCAGAGCGACGCGACGCTCGCGGCGATGGACGCCTGGAACACGGCGACGCACGGCAGGAGCGGCCTCACCGACCGCGTCCGCGCGTCGACGATCGACGAGGCCGAGGCCGAGCGCCAGGTGATCGAGTTCCTGCAGCGCTACGTCCGCAAGAACGCGTCGCCGATGTGCGGCAACAGCATCTGCCAGGACCGGCGCTTTCTCGCCGCCACGATGCCCAGGCTCGAGGCGTTCTTCCACTACCGCAACCTCGACGTCAGCACGCTGAAGGAGCTGGCGCGGCGCTGGCGTCCCGAGCTGCTCGCGGGCTTTCGCAAGCAGCAGGCGCACACCGCGCTCGCCGACATCCACGAGTCGATCGACGAGCTCGCGTACTACCGCGAGCACTTCCTGCGCGCCGAAGCGGCGCCAGCGCAGGCGCCGCAGCCGCGGTAGAATCGAGGCTCGCTGCAAGACGGCCTTCGGGCCACGCGCAACGCGCCTGGCAGCGAACCCGCTCATCTCCTCTGACCGTCTCGGTCGTCGCCTGCCTCGCGCAGTGCGTGCGGCGCGAGCTCTGCACGCAAGGTCGGCGGCGATGCCGTCGCACGGGCTCTTCGTGCAGGCTCTCCCGGAGCCGCGAGCCTTCCATCCGCGACCTTTGCCTTCGCCAACGAAGGCACGCGCTGCCGCGCACGAAGCGGATGGCGCCACTGCAGAAGACCGTCATGACCTTCGATTCCCTCGGCTTGGCCGAGCCCCTCGCCCGCGCCGTCGCCGATGCCGGCTATGCCGCGCCGACCCCGGTGCAGTCCGCGGCGATTCCGCCCGCGATCGCCGGCACCGACCTGATGGTCGCGGCGCCGACCGGCAGCGGCAAGACCGCGTCGTTCATCGTCCCGGCGCTCGAGCGCGTCCTCGCGGCTCGCGCCGACCCGACGCGGCGGCGCGAGAAGGGCACCGTCTGCGGCCCGCGCATCCTCGTCCTGACGCCGACGCGCGAGCTCGCGCTGCAGAGCGCGAAAGCGGCGTCGACCTACGGTCGCCACGTCGCCGGGCTGCGCGTCGCGACCGTCGTCGGCGGCGTCCCGTACCCGGCGCAGATCAAGGCGTTGCGCGGTCCGCTCGACCTCCTGATCGCGACGCCGGGGCGCCTGCTCGACCACCTGCAGACCGGCAAGGCCGTGCTCGACCACGTCGAGATGCTCGTCCTCGACGAGGCGGACCGGATGCTCGACATGGGCTTCATCGACGACATCACGACGATCGCCGACCACGTTCCGGCGGCGCGGCAGACGGTGATGTACAGCGCGACCTTCGTCGGCCACGTCGCGCGGCTGGCGACCAGGCTGCTGCGCTCGCCGCAGCGCGTCGACGTCGCCTCGCACACCGAGACGCACGCGCACATCGAGCAGCGGCTGCACTGGGCCGACGACGCCCAGCACAAGAACGCGCTCCTCGACAGCATCCTCACCGAGCGCGACGTCGAGCAGGCGCTCGTCTTCACGAGCACGCAGGTCGACGCCGACCGCGTCGCCGACCGCCTCGCCGAGCTCGGCCATGCGGTCGCCGCGCTCCACGGCGGCATGCCGCAGGGCCGGCGCAACCGCGTGCTGCAGGGCCTGCGCTCGCGCCAGCTGCGCATCCTCGTCGCGACCGACGTCGCCGCGCGCGGCATCGACGTGCCGACGATCAGCCACGTCGTCAACTACGGGCTGCCGATGAAGCCGGAGGACTACGTCCACCGCATCGGGCGCACCGGCCGTGCCGGCCGCGACGGCCTCGCGGTGACGCTCGCCGAGCGGATCGACGCCGGCATGGTCCGCCGCATCCAGCAGTTCACGACGCAGCCGATCCCGGTCGCGACGATCGGCGGGCTCGAGCCGAAGCGCGCGAACCCGAAGGCGTTCGCGCAGCGCCCGCACGCGTCGCGGCGCGACACGGCGATGCGGCGCGATGCAGCTCCGCGCGGCAATCCGTTCGATCGCGCGCTGCCGGTGCGCGACGCGCGCCCGGGTCCGAAGCGCCGGCCCGGACCGGCGTTCAAGGGCCGCGGCAAGCCGCAACGCTCGCGCGCTCGCTAAAGGCCGCTCCGCTAGAGGCGGCGCACCGTGACGTCGACCGTCATGCCGAGATAGTCGTCGCTGCCGCCGTACCAGCTGCCCGAGATCGGCGCCGCCTGCGACGGATCGCGCGCGATGCCGACGCGGATCAGCTGCGTGCCGCCGAGCAGGTTGTTGGTCGGATCGAACGGCACCCAGCCGGCGCCTGGCAGGTAGACCTGCAGCCACGCGTGCGTGTAGCCGGCGCCTACGACGCCGGAGTCGCTGCCTTCGTCGAGCGCCGGGTCGTAGAGATAGCCCGACACGAAGCGCGTCGCGAAGCCGAGCCGGCGCGCGGCCTCCATCATCAGGAGCGTGAAGTCGCGGCACGAGCCGCTGCCCAGGCGCAGCGTCTCGACCGGGCTCTGCGTGCCTTCCTCGTCGCGCGCCCGGTAGCGCAGATGGTCGCGGATGTGCTGGTTCATCGCGACGAGGAGGTCGCGCGTGCCGGTCGGGCCGTCGCCGCGGATGAACTGGCGCGCCCACGCGGTGAGCTCGCCGTCGGGGTCGTCGTGGTACGGGCGCAGGTAGTGCTCGAGGTCGTAGCGCTCGTCGAGCGTGTACGCGAACGGGTAGAGCTCGGCGCTCTTCGCGAGCGGCAGCTCGAGGTTGTTGCTGTGCGCGTGCTCGATGCGAAAGCTGCAGACGATCTCGAGCGTGTCGCTGTGCGTGAGCGGCTGCACGAGCGCGACCGAGTTCGAGAGCGGGTCCTGGATCATCCGCACCGATGCCTCCGGAGTGACCTCGAGGTCGGTCGCGAGGACGCGCTGGTCGTGGCTGTCGCGCGGCCTGAACATCACGCGGTGCTCGCCGAAGCGCACCGGCTGGCGGTAGCGATACGTCGTCGTGTGCCTGATGTCGTAGCGGACAGGCATGGCGCGGCTCGGCCCGCTGCTGGGCACGGCGGGTTCAGACGCGGAGCAGCTCGACCTCGAACAGCAACGTCGCGTTCGGCGGGATGACGCCGCCGGCACCGCGCGCGCCGTAGCCGAGCGCCGGCGGGATGACGAGGACGCGCGTTCCGCCTTCCTGCATTCCCTGCACGCCTTCGTCCCAGCCGCGGATGACGTGGCCGGCGCCGAGCTGGAACTCGAACGGCTCGTCGCGATCCTTGCTCGAGTCGAACTTCGCTCCCTTGCTGCCGTTCTCGTAGAGCCAGCCGGTGTAGTGGACGCGCACGCTGCGGCCGGCCTCGGCGCGCTTGCCGTTGCCGACGACGGTGTCGTCGATCTGAAGTCCGGACGGGGTGGTTTGCATCGGGGTTCCCGGTGGTGGCGAGGACGCGGCGCGCGCCGCGCGCGGAATCATGCCCGAGGGGCGATCCCTTCGGCGAGCCAGCGCTCGCGCCAGGCGCGGAGCGCCGCGTCGAGCCACGCAGCAACCTGCGTGCCGCCGGCAGCGATGCCGAGCACGCTGCCGGCGGCGCGCAGCGCGGCGAGCGGATCGCCGAGGTCGAGCGGCCGCGCGCCGGTCTGCTTCGAGAGCTTCGTGCCGTCGTCGGCGAGGACGAGCGGCGCGTGCAGGTAGCGCGGCGTCGGCAGGCCGAGCGCGCGCTGCAGCACGATCTGGCGCGCCGTGCTGCCGGCGAGGTCCTCGCCGCGAACGACGTCGGTGACGCCCTGCGCGGCGTCGTCGACGACGACCGCGAGCTGGTAGGCGAAGACGCCGTCGGCGCGCTGCAGGACGAAGTCGCCGACCGTGCGTGCGACGTCTTCGCGCTGCGCGCCGAGGCGTCGGTCGTGCCACTCGACGACGGCGTCGCCGGCGGCCGGCGACGATTCGACGCGCAGGCGCATCGACCGCGCCGCCTTGCCGCCGAGGCCGGCGCGGCACGTTCCGGGGTAGACGCGTTCGCCGCCCGCGCTCTCCGCGCCGGGTGCCAGCGCCGCGAGCGCGAGGTCGCGCCGGCTGCACGCGCACGGATACGCACGACCCGACGCGACGAGCCGCGCGAGCGCGGCCTCGTACAGCGCAGTGCGGTCCGACTGGCGGACGATCGCGCCGTCCGGATGCAGGCCCAGCCGCACGAGTTGCGCGACGATCGCTTCGGCGGCGCCGGCGACGTTGCGCGGCGCGTCGAGGTCCTCGATCCGCAGCAGCCACGTGCCGCCGTGGGCGCGTGCGTCGAGCCACGATGCCAGCGCGGCGACGAGCGAGCCGGCGTGCAGCAGCCCGGTCGGCGACGGCGCGAAGCGGCCGACGTAGCTCGCCGACACGATGCTCAGCGCGGCGCCGCGTCGCTCGCCGCGACGCCGTGGCGCTCGAGGAGCGCGCGCCGCGTCGTCGCGCCCTCGAGACGGTCGAGCCACCAGCGCAGCGCGAGCCCGAGCTGCGCGTTTTTTCCGCTCGGCGACCGCCACGCGTAGCCGAGCGGGACGCTGCGGCGCACGCGCTCGACCTGGCGGACGACGAGCCGGCCGGCCGCGATCGCCTCGCGCGCCATCGGCTCGGGCACGAACCCGCAGCCGGCGCCGCGCGCGAGCGCCTCGATCTTGTCGCGCATGTCGCTGACGGTGAGGACGTCCTGCCCGGGCAGCAGGTTGACGGTGACCGGAACGAGCCGATGCGCCGAGTCGGCGACCGCGACCGCGCGGTGGCGGACGATCTCGGCGTCGCCGATCGGCTCGCTCGCGCCCGCGAGCGGATGGTGCGGCGCGACGACGAAGACGAACTCGAGGCGGCCGAGCTCCTTCAGCGTCACTCCGGCCGACAGATCGCGCTGCATCGTGACGCCGATCGCGAGGTCGGCGTGGCCGGTGAGGAGCGCCTCCCACGTCCCGGCGAGGACTTCGGTGCGCACGCGCAGCCGCGTCGGCGAAGCCATCGCCGCCATGTCGCTCGCCGGCGCGCGCGACCGCGCCGCCTTCGGGTCGATCGTCGTCGCGTCGGCGTAGAACGCGGCGCACAGGTCGAGGATCGTCGCGCGCGAGACGACGTCGTCGACCGAGATCGTGAGCTGCGTCTCCCAGCCGCAGGCGACGCGCTTGACGCGGTTGGCGACGGCGTCGATCTGCTCGAGGAGGCGCCGGCCTTCGTCGAGCAACTCCTGGCCGGCGGCGGTCAGCGTCGCCTGCCGCGAGCGGCGGTCGAAGAGGAGGACGTCGAGCGCGTCCTCGAGCTGGCGGACGTTGTAGGTGAGGGCAGACGGCACCTTGCCGAGCTCGCGCGCGGCGGCGGCGAAGCTGCCGCTGCGTGCGATCGCGTCCATCATCGTCAGCGCCTCGGGGGTGAGGACGTTGCGCGGCTCGGGGCGGGATCCTGCGTTCACGACGCGTTCATCTTATTTGAACGGAAGCTTCAACCCCGGGCAGCCGCGGTGAACGCCGCCTGGCGCACCATCTCGACTTCAGCGGAGCACCCGATGATCACCTTGCGCAAATCTTCCGAACGCGGCCACGCCGACCACGGCTGGCTCCTCAGCAAGCACAGCTTCTCGTTCGCCGACTACCACGACCCGAAGCACATGGGCTTCGGCAACCTGCGCGTCATCAACGAGGACCGGATCGCGCCCGGCAGCGGCTTCGGCACGCACGGCCACCGCGACATGGAGATCGTGAGCTACGTGCTCGCCGGCGAGCTCGCGCACCGCGACAGCATCGGCACCGGCGCAGCCGGCGGCGCTGCAGGCGTGATCCGTCCGGGCGACGTCCAGCGCATGAGCGCCGGCCGTGGCGTCCAGCACAG
>DASSRF010000503.1:0-4452 GCA_035701945.1 Caldimonas sp.
GCGACGACGCGGCCGAGCTTGAGCATCGCGATGCGGCCGCAGAGCGCTTCGGCCTCCTCGAGGTAGTGCGTCGTCAGCAGCACGGTGTGGCCCTCCCGGTTGAGCCGCGCGATGAACTGCCACAGCGTCTGCCGCAGCTCGACGTCGACGCCCGCGGTCGGCTCGTCGAGGACGATCACCGGCGGCCGATGCACGAGCGCCTGCGCGACGAGGACGCGCCGCTTCATCCCGCCCGAGAGCTGGCGCATGTTCGCCTGCGCCTTGTCGGCGAGGCCGAGGTTGGCGAGCAGCTCGTCGATCCAGTCGTCGTTGTCGCGGACGCCGAAGTAGCCGCTCTGGATGCGCAGCGCCTCGCGCACCGTGAAGAACGGATCGAAGACGAGCTCCTGCGGAACGACGCCGAGCAGCCGTCGCGCCGCCGCGTAGTCCGACTGGACGTCGTGGCCGAGCACGGCGACGCTTCCCGCGCTGGCGCGCGCGAGCCCGGCGAGGATGCTGATCAGCGTCGTCTTGCCGGCGCCGTTCGGCCCGAGCAGGCCGAAGAACTCGCCCTGCGCGATGTCGAACGTGACGTCGTCGAGCGCGCGGACGTCGCCGCGCGGCGACGGATACGTCTTGGCGACGTGGGCGAACGAGACGGCCGGCATGGCTCGAACGATTGTAGGGAGCCAACCGATTGGCGCGCGGTCGCGCCGTGCTAGATTGCCCGCGAGCGATGCAGCCATGGCCAGCGAGACAAAGAAGAAGCCGCGGCGGACCGCCGAGCGGATCCTCGACACGACGCTCGAGCTCTTCAACCGATTCGGCGAGCCGAACGTCTCGACGACGCTGATCTCGGCCGAGCTCGGCATCAGCCCGGGCAACCTGTACTACCACTACCCGGCCAAGGAAGGGCTGATCCTCAAGCTCTACGACCGCTACGACGCAGCGCTCACCGAGCTGCTGCGCGCCGCCGAGGACGTGCGCGACGTCGAGGACGCGTGGCTCTTCTTCCACATGCTCTTCGAGCTGATCTGGTCGTACCGCTTCCTCTACCGCGACCTCAACGACCTGCTGTCGAACCACCGCAAGCTCGAGACGCACTTCAAGTTCGTCCTCGAGCGCAAGGCGCGCGCCGTGCGCGCGGTGCTCGACGGCATTGCGGCCGCCAGCGGTCTCGCGATCGACGCCGACGACGCCGAGCGCGTCGCGACCGCGATGGTCGTCGTGCTCACCTACTGGCTCAGCTTCGAGTACGTGCGCGACCCGCGCCGCGCGCTCGAGCCCGAGGCCGCGAACGCAGCGCTCCTGCGCGGCGCGTTCCACGTGCTGAGCCTGCTCGCGCCGTATCTCGATCCGGCGCAGCGCGAGCACCTCCAGGCGCTCGCCGGCCGCTACGCGAGCGCGCACGACTGAGCCAGGAGGCCGAGATGGCGCGATGGAAAGCGTTCCCGCACGACGCCGACGCCTACCGCTACGACGTCGCGACGCTGCGGAAGAAGTGGGCGCGGCTGCACGCCGGCGACGCCGAGCCGCTCCCCGCCGACGAGGCGGTGCTCGCCGCCTGGCAGCTGTTCCACGCCGGCGAGTTCCAGAAGGCGACCGAAGCGGGATTGAAGGCGCACCGCGCCGGGAGCGCCGGCGGCATGACGGTCGCGAACAAGGCGCAGGCGATCTACGCGACGTACCTCGAGGCGAGCGAGCGCGACAAGCTGGCGCTGCTGCTCGAGGTCGCCGAGCGCGCCGAGCGCCGCGCCCGAGAGGCGCCGAACGAAGCCAACGCGTGGTACTGCATCGCGTACGCGCTCGGCCGCCACAGCCAGGGCATCAGCATCGCCAAGGCGCTCGCGCAAGGCCTCGGCGGCAGGGTCAAGAACGCGCTCGAGACGACGATCCGGCTCGCGCCCAAGCACGCCGACGCGCACATCGCGCTCGGCACGTACCACGCCGAGATCATCGACAAGGTCGGCTCGCTCCTCGGTCGCACGCAAGGCGCGAGCAAGGACGCCGGGCTCCTGCACTACAAGACGGCGCTCAAGCTGAACCCGACCTCGGCGATCGCGATGGTCGAGTACGCCAACGGCCTCGTCATGCTCGAGGGCGAGAAGCGGATGCAGGAAGCGACGCGGCTGTACGAGAACGCGGCCGCGTGCCAGCCGCTCGACGCGACGGAGCGGCTCGACGTCGAGATGGCCAGGGCCGAGCTCGAGGACTGAGCGCATCGTGTGAACGATCGCTCGCCCGCGCGAACGCGGGGGGCCGCAGCGCCGCGCTGCGCACGCCGCTTGCTCGCGACGCGCCATGCCCCGATCCCTTTCGGCGTGGCGTGCGTTCGCCGTCGTCGTCGGCGCGGCGTCGCTGCTCGCGCTGCACGACGCGGCCGCGGCGCGCAGGCCGACGATGCAGTTCACCGAACCCGCGGGCGCGCGGGCACCGGCTTCGCAGCGCGCGCACCCGGCCGCGCGTGCGGACGCGGACGCGCTGCCGCCCGCGGTTTCGGCGATCCTGCGCAGATCGGGCCTGCCGGCGACGAGCTTCGCGCTCGACGTCCGCGCGGTCGATGGCGGCGACGCGGCGCCGCTCGTCGCGTGGCACGCCGATCGGCCGTTTCTGCTCGCGTCGACCACCAAGGTCGTGACGTCGCTCGCCGCGCTCGACCTGCTCGGCCCCGCGCACCGCTGGAAGACGACCGCGTACGCGACCGGGCCGCTGCGCGGCGGCCGCATCGCCGGCGACCTCGTCATCGTCGGCGGCGAGGTCGGCCTCACCGCCAACGAGCTGCGCCGCTGGTTCGCGCAGATGCGCGACGAAGGTGTGCACGCGATCGCCGGCAACATCGTCCTCGACGACGTCGCGTTGCTCCACGAGCTCGACCCGAAGCAGGCGGCGACGACCGCGGCCGAGCGCTCGCCCGACGCGCCGCTCGACCCGCGCACGTACAACGTCGGCAAGCTCCTCGTCACCGTCCGCCCGACGTCCGGCGAGCGCGCCTCGGTGACGATCCGGCCGCGCCCGGCGAACGTGCGCATCGTCAACGACGTCTTCATGGACGGCGAAAGCTGCTCGGCGTGGGCGCGCTGGAAGAGCGCCGAGGAGATCGGCTCGGGGCCGCCGCTGCAGCTCTGGGTCCGCGGCCGCTGGCGCGCCGACTGCGCCGGCGACGACATCGCGTACGTCGCGCCGCCCGCGGGCGCACGCCTCGACCCCGAGCTCGGCACCGAACGGCCGCAGCCGATCGCGGCGCCGCGTCTCGTCGCCGACCTCTGGGCCGAGGCCGGCGGCGCGCTCGGCGGCCGCGTCGTCGTTCGCGACGCAGCGCGACCGCCGCGCAGCGCGCCATGGACGAGCGAGCTGCTGACTCCGGTCGGCGAAGTCCTGCGCGAGATGAACAAGACGAGCAACAACGAGGCGGCGAGGAACGTGCTGCTCTCGCTCGCGACGCCGGAAGGCGACGACGGCGGGCTCCGCGTCGGCGCGCTGAAGGCAGCGCAGGAGCGCATGCGCGAGTGGCTGCGCGCGCAGGGCCTGCGCGACGGCGACGTCACCGTCGTCCTCGGCTCGGGCCAGTCGCGTGCCGAGCGCGGCAAGCCGCACGCGATCGTCGAGCTGCTGAGGAACGCCTGGCGCAGCGCCGAGTCGCAGACGCTCGTCGCGTCGCTGCCGATCGCAGGAGTCGACGGCACGCTCGTCCACCGCATGACCAACGGCGCTGCGACCGGCAAGGCGTTCCTGAAGACCGGGACGCTCTCCGACACGCGCGCGCTCGCCGGCTACGTCCGCGCGAAGAGCGGCCGCGTCTACGCGGTCTCGCTGATCGTCACCGACCCCGACGCGGCGAAGGGAACTCCGGCGCTCGATTCGCTCGTCGAGTGGGTCGCGCGCAGCGGCTGACGCCGGCGGCGCCCCGGCACCCCTGCGCGGCGCGGCGCGCTCAGTCGGGAAACGCGGGCGCGAACGGCTCGGGCGCGACGCGCAGCGCGTTCACGAGGTACGAGACGGCGCGATAGAGGCCGGCGAGCATGACGAGCTCGACGAGCTGCGGCGCCGAGAAGCGCGCCGCCGCGTCGGCCCAGAGCGCATCGTCGACGTCGTTCGTCTCGTACAGCCGATCGGCCAGGCGCAGCACGATCGCGTCGTCGCCCTGCCAGCAATCGTCGTCGGGCGTGCCGTGCACGGTCGCGCGCTGCTGGCGCTCGTCGATGCCTGCCTTGGCGGCGAACGTGGCGACGTGAACGCCCCACTCGTACGAAGCGCCGCAGCGCGCGCACGTGCGCAGGATCACGAGCTCGCGCGCACGCAGCGGAATGCTGCCGCGGTCGAGCAGCCCGCCCGCCATCATCCGCTGCAGCACGCGCGGGTTCTGCGCGACCGTGCGAAAGAGCAGCAGCGGCGGCGCGCCGCGCATGACGACGTCGAACGCCGCCTGCACTTCGGCGGGGTACGGCGGCTCGACGGGCGCGACGCGTTGCGAAG
>DASSRF010000504.1:0-2431 GCA_035701945.1 Caldimonas sp.
CCCGTTGCAGAGATCACCCGAAGGGCCGGCGCTGCGCAGGCGGCACGGCGGCGTTGCGCGCTCGTTGTGTGTCACAGGCACCCGGCCTCGTGCGCCCCTTGCCGTGCAGCCTGCGCGGCATCGGCGCGAGCTCTCCCGTAGCGTGAACAGGCCCTAGAACGGCAGCTTCATCCCAGGCGGCAGCGGCATGCCGGCGGTGAGCTTGCCCATCTTCTCCTGGCTCACCTGCTCGGCCTTGCGGATGCCGTCGTTGAAGGCGGCGGCGACGAGGTCCTCGAGCATGTCCTTGTCGTCGGCGAGCAGGCTCGGGTCGATCGCGACGCGCTTGACGTCGTGCTTGCACGTCATCGTCACCTTGACGAGGCCGGCGCCCGACTGGCCCTCGACCTCGATCGTCGCCAGCTCGTCCTGCGCCTTCTTCAGGTTCTCCTGCATCGCCTGCGCCTGCTTCATCAGGCCGGCCAGCTGACCCTTCATCATCGTCGTTGCTCCTTCGAATGTCAGGGCGCGGGCAGCGGCTTCACCGAGCCGGGAACGATGCGCGCCGTCTTGTACTGCGACATCAGCGCGCGCACGAGCGGATCCTCCTCGATCGCGCGCTCGGCCGCTGCCTGGCGGCGCTCGCGCTCGGCGGCGTCGCGCGCCGCGGGGGTGTCGGCGACCGGAGCGGCCTCGATCTCGAGCCGCACCGGGTGGCCTTCGGCCTCGCTCGCTGCCGCCTGCAGCCGCTCGCGCAACGCGGGCGTGCGCAGGTTCTCGCGCTCGACGCGCACGTGCCAGGTGCGCTCGGCGCCGGCGCCAGTGACGCGAACGCATTCGGCCTGCATCGCCAGCTCGCGCACCATCGCGGCGACGGCGCCCGCAGCGACGAGACGACCGACGAGCGCGCACCAGAGGTCGGCGGCCGCGCCTCCTTCCGCGACGGTCCGCGTCGGATCGCTCGCGGCGCGCTGCGGCTCCGCGGCGCGCGCAGCGGCAGCCGGTGCGGCCGCCGCAGCGACGGGAGCCGCGACCGCGGGCTCGCTGCGCTGCGAATTCGCAGGACGCGACCGCGCGGCGCCGGTCGGCCCCGACGCGGGCGGCGCAGCATCGTCCGCGGCCGGCGCGAACGCGAGCATGCGCAGCAGCACCATCACGAGCCCGCTGTACTCGTCGGGCGCGAGCGGCAGCTCGGCGCGGCCGGCGAGGACGATGCTGTAGAGCAGCTGTGTCTCGTCGGCGGGCAGCAACGCGCCGAGACGGATCGCGTCGGCAGCGTCGGGATCGGCGCTCTCGGCGGCGCCGGGAACCGCCTGCACGACCGCCATCTCCTGCAGCAGGCTCGCCATCTCCTCGAGCGCTCCCGCAGCCGAGAGGCCGAGCCCGCGCAGGCGATCGACGGCGGCGACGAGCGCGGCGCCGTCGCGCGCAGCGACCGCCTCGATGCACGCGATCGCCTGGCTGCGGTCGACGGCGCCGAGCATCTGGCGCACCGCGGCTTCCTCGATGCGGCCGCTCCCGAACGCGATCGCCTGGTCGGCGAGCGACTGCGCGTCGCGCATCGAGCCGCGCGCCGCGCGAGCGATCAGCTTCAGCGCCGGCGGCTCGGCTTCGACTCCCTCGGCGGCGAGGATCGCCTGCAGGTGGCCGACGATCGTCTCGATCGCCATCGGCCGCAGGTTGAACTGCAGGCAGCGCGACAGCACCGTCGCCGGCACCTTCTGCGGGTCGGTCGTCGCGAGGATGAACTTGAGGTACTCGGGCGGCTCCTCGAGCGTCTTCAGCATCGCGTTGAAGGCAGTCGTCGAGAGCATGTGGACTTCGTCGATCAGGTAGACCTTGAAGCGCCCGACGACCGGCTTGTAGACGGCCTGGTCGAGCAGCCGCGTGATCTCGTCGACGCCGCGGTTCGACGCCGCGTCGAGCTCGACGTAGTCGATGAAGCGGCCGGCGTCGATGTCGCGGCATGCGGCGCAGACGCCGCACGGCTGCGCGGTGATGCCGCCGTTGCCGTCGGGGCCGGTGCAGTTGAGCGACTTGGCGAGGATGCGCGCGATCGTCGTCTTGCCGACGCCGCGCGTCCCGGTGAAGAGGTACGCATGGTGGAGCCGCTGCTGCGCGAGCGCGTTGGCGAGCGCCTGGACCACGTGCGCCTGGCCGACGAGCGACTCGAAATTGCGCGGCCTGTACTTGCGCGCCAGCACCGTGGACGACATGCGAAGGATTCTACGAGGCGGCCTCGCTTGCGCTCCCCTGCGGGATAATCGCCGGCAACGTGGCCGCATCGCCTCCCCCGCCTTCCGGCCCGCTCAGCTACGACGCATCGGGCGTCGACTACGGCCGCATCGACCCGCTCAAGATCGCCGCGCAGCGCGCCGCGCTCGCCACCGGCGCGCAGCTCGACGGCCACGGCTTCAGCGAAGTGCCCGCGTCGCGCGGCGAGTCGGCGTAC
>DASSRF010000505.1:0-25453 GCA_035701945.1 Caldimonas sp.
TCTGCAGCCTCATCGACGTTGCACCTCGGCGCCGAGGTCGGTCTCGAGCGTGATGAACGGTCCGGCCGTCAGGCCCTGGCTGCGAAAGAACGAGAGGATCAGCGTGTTGTCGCGCGACAGCATCGTTCGCAGCTTGGTCACGCCGGCGGCGCGGAAGCGCGCGCTGATCGCCTCGAGCAGCCGCGTGCCGACGCCGCCGAGCCGCGCCGCCGGGTCGACGTCGATCGCGAACACCCAGCCGCACGGCGGCGAGCCGAACTCCCAGTCGCGCACCTCGCCGATGACGAAGCCGACGACGCGACGCCCCGCTTCGGCGACGAGGAAGTACCGGCCGGCCTGGCTGCCCTGCCCGTAGCGCCGGTAGACCGACTCCCAGTACGGATGCTTCTCGATGCCGGTGACGACGGCGTCGATGGCGAACACCGCGTCGAGGTCGGCGCGGCGCGCCGGCCGGACCGCAACCTCGCGCGCCGTGGCACCTGCGAACGGGTCGGCGGCGCTCGTCGTCCGCGTGCCCGCGCGCGGAGCCTTCGAGCCGATCGGATCGCGAACCATTGAACTAGATCAAGTCGATTTTGGAATTCTGGTACCAGAGTACCGCATAAGCGACTCCCCGGTCGTCGGGGCGCTGCTTCACCACAGTTCGACGCGTCGAGTGTACGTGTCGGAAGGCGGCCGCCTGACAACGCCGCAGGCGTCCGCGACCAACCAGGAGACAGCGATGGCAGCCAGGGAACGCGTCCGCATCCTCGTCAGCATCGGCCTCGTCGCGGCGCTCGCCGCCGGCGCGCTTGCATCGCGACCGGCGCGCGCCGAGGAGCCGTTTCGCGTCGGCGCCTTTCTCTCGGTCACCGGGCCGGCCGCCTTCCTCGGCGATCCCGAGCAGAAGACGCTCGAGATGCTCGCAGAGCGGCTGAACGGCACCGGCGGCGTCAACGGACGCAGGATCCAGCTCGTCGTCTACGACGACGGCGGCGACGCCGAGAAGGCGCGCACGTTCGCGAAGCGGCTGCTCGAGCAGGACAAGGTCGACGTCATCGTCGGCGGCTCGACCACCGGCACGACGATGGCGGCGATCCCGCTCGCCGAGCAGTCGGGAACGCCGTTCATCTCGCTCGCCGGCGCGGTCGGCATCGTCGAGCCGGTGCGGCCGTGGGTGTTCAAGACGCCGCACACCGATCGCATGGCGTGCGAGAAGATCTTCGCCGACATGCGCGAGCGCAAGCTCGCCAAGCTCGCGCTGATCTCCGGCACGGGCGGCTTCGACAAGTCCATGCGCGGCGAATGCATCAAGGTCGCGGGCAAGCACGGCATCGAGATCGTCGCCGACGAGAGCTATGGCGCCGGCGACACCGACATGACGGCGCAGCTGACGAAGATCAAGGCGACGCCCGGCGTGCAGGCGGTGCTCAACGCCGGCTTCGGCCAGGGGCCGGCGATCGTCACCAAGAACTACCGCCAGCTCGGCCTGACGCTGCCGCTCTACCAGTCGCACGGCGTCGCGTCGAAGGAGTTCATCCGCCTCGCCGGCGACGCTGCCGAGGGTGTCCGCCTGCCCGCCGCCGCGCTGCTCGTCGCCGAGTTGCTTCCCGACGAGGATCCGCAGAAGGCGGTCGTCGCCGGCTACAAGCGCGACTACGAGACGCGCTACAAGTCGGACGTCTCCGCGTTCGGAGGCCACGCCTACGACGGCCTCATGATCGCGGTGAATGCGCTGAACCGCGCCGGCACGAGCGACCGGGCGAAGCTGCGCGACGCGATCGAGGCGACCCGCAAATACGTCGGCACCGGCGGGGTCGTCAACATGTCGGCGAGCGACCATCTCGGGCTCGACCTCACGGCGTTCCGGATGCTCGAGGTGCGGCGCGGAAACTGGGTCGTCGTGCGCTGACGCCAGCACGCCGGCGAGCGCCGCGATGGCCGCGCAGACGCTGCAGTTCTTCGCCGCCGGGCTGACCGCGGGGTCGATCTACGCGCTCGTCGCGCTCGGCTTCTCGATCGTCTTCAACGCGAGCCGCGTCATCAACTTCGCGCAGGGCGAGTTCGTGATGATCGGCGGCATGGCGGCGGCGTCGCTGCTCGCGCTCGGGGTGCCGTTCGCAGCGGCGCTCGCGCTCGCGGTCGCGCTTGCCGTCGCGATCGGCCTCGTGCTCGAGAAGCTCGCGATCGAGCGCGCCCGCCAGGCCGACGTGACGACGCTCATCATCATCACGATCGGCGCCTCGATCCTGCTGCGCGGCATCGCGCAGATCGTCTGGGGCAAGGGCATCCGCACGCTGCCGCCGCTCTCGGACGACCGACCGCTGGCGGCATTCGGCGCGACGATCGTGCCGCAGAGCCTGTGGGTGCTCGGCACCACGCTCGCGATCGTCGCTGTGCTGTCGTGGTTCTTCGGCCGCTCGCGGCTCGGCAAGGCGATGCTCGCGACCGCGCACAACCGGCTCGCCGCGCAGCTCGTCGGCATCGACGTGCGGCTGGTGCTGTTCGCGAGCTTCGGGCTCGCCGCCGCGCTCGGCGCGATCGCAGGAATCCTCGTCGCGCCGATCGGCTTCACGTCGTACGACGTCGGCGTGATGCTCGGCCTGAAGGGCTTCGCCGCGGCCATCCTGGGCGGCCTCGGAAGCTTTCCCGGTGCCGTCGCCGGCGGCGTCGTTCTCGGCTTGCTCGAGAGCCTCGGCGCCGGCTTCATCTCCTCCGCCTACAAGGACGCGATCGCCTTCGTCGTCCTGCTCGCGGTCCTCTTGGTGCGACCCGATGGACTCGTCGGCGCCCTTCGGAGCGAGCGCGTCTAGCGGCGCGCCGGCGCCACGCTGGCGGGCCGCCGCCGCACGGCATCGCGCGCTCGTCGTGCTCGCCGGCGTCGTCGCGGTGCTGCCGATGGCGCTCGGCAACGCGTATCTGACCGACGTCGCGATCCAGATCGGGATCAACGCGATCGTCTGCGTCGGCCTCAACCTCCTGATCGGCTACGCGGGCCAGATCAGCCTCGGCCACGCGGGGTTCTTCGGCCTCGGCGCGTACGGCAGCGCGCTGCTCGCGGCGCGCCTCGGCTGGCCGCCGCTCCTCGCGCTCGCGGCGGCGACCGCGGCCGTCGCAGCGATCGCGTTCGTGATCGGCCGGCCGATCCTGCGCCTGAAGGGCCACTACCTGGCGATGGCGACGCTCGGCACGGGGATCATCGTCGCGATCGCGATCTCGACCGAGGACGCGCTGACCGGCGGCCCCGACGGCATGGCGGTGCCGCCGCTGACGATCGCCGGCATCGTCGTGCACGGCGAGCTCGCCTGGTACGCGATCGTCGCCGTCTGCCTCGTCGTTGCCGTCTGGCTGGCGACCAACCTGATCGATTCACCCGTGGGTCGCGCGCTGCGCGCGCTGCACACGTCGGAGGTCGCGGCGCAGCTCGCCGGCATCGACAGCGCGCGCCAGAAACTCGTTGCGTTCGTGATCTCGGCGACGTTCGCGGCGTTCGCCGGTGGCCTCGCGGCGTTCTACGCCGGCTTCATCACCCCCGGCAAGGCGTCGTTCCTGCACTCGATCGAGCTCGTCACGATGGTCGTTTTCGGCGGCATGGCATCGACGTGGGGAGCGGTCGTCGGCGCCGCGGTACTGACGCTGCTGCCGCAGCTGCTCACGGTGCTCAGAGACTACGAGATGGTCGTCTTCGGCGCGCTGCTGATGGCGACGATGATCTTCTTCCCGCGCGGCGTCGTGCCGACGTTCGCGACCGCATGGCGGGGCCGGCGATGAGCACGCTCGACGTCGACGCCCTGACCCGCTCCTTCGGCGGCGTCCACGCCGTCGAGGCGCTGTCGTTCGAGATCCGGCCGGGAACGGTGCACTCGATCATCGGCCCGAACGGCGCCGGCAAGACGACGCTCCTCAACCTGCTCACCGGCGTCTACCGGCCCGACGCCGGCCGCATCGTCTTCGGCGGCGTCGACCTCACCGGAGCGCCGCCGCACCGCTTCGCGCGCGCAGGGATCGCGCGGACGTTCCAGAACCTGCAGGTCTTCTTCAACATGACGGCAGTCGAGAACGTCATGACGGGTCGTCATCGGCTCGAGCGCGCCGGCGTCGTCGCGGCGCTGCTGCGCACGCCGCGCCTCGCGCGCGCCGAAGCCGAGTGCCGTGCGAGCGCGCTGGCGTGGCTGCGCTTTCTCGATCTCGCCGGCAGCGCCGAGCGCGGCGCCGACACGCTGCCGTACGGCGCGCTGAAGCGGCTCGAGATCGCGCGCGCGCTCGCCGGCGAGCCGCGTCTGCTGCTGCTCGACGAGCCGGCCGCCGGGCTCAACGCGAGCGAAGCGCTGGAAATCGGCGCACTGATCCGGCGCGTCGCCGCGACGGGAACGACGGTCGTCCTCGTCGAGCACAACATGCGTCTCGTGATGGAGGTCTCCGACCACATCCTCGTGCTCGACCACGGCCGCCGTCTCGCCGAAGGCAACGCAGCGCAGGTGCGCGGCGATCCCGCGGTGATCGAGGCGTACCTCGGCGTCGCCGCCGAAGCGACGCAGCACGCCGCATCGGAGACGGCCGATGCTTGAGGTCGCCGCCCTCGCCAGCCGCTACGGCCGGATTCCCGCGCTCGCCGGCGTCGACCTGAGCGTCGGCGAAGGCGAGCTCGTCGCGCTCGTCGGTGCGAACGGCGCCGGCAAGACGACGCTGCTGCGCGTCCTCTCGGGCGTCCTGCCGGCGACTGCGGGAAGCGTCCGGTTCGCCGGAATCGACGTCACGCGCACGCCGCCGCGGCGACGCGTGCAGATGGGAATGGTGCAGGTGCCCGAGGGCCGCCAGGTGTTCGCCCCGCTCTCGATCGAGGACAACCTGCGCCTCGGCGCGTTCGTCCGGCCGCGCCGCGAGATCGCCGCTGGCCTCGAGCGCGTGTTCGCGCTCTTCCCCGCGCTCGCGACGAAGCGCCGCCAGCACGCCGGGACGCTCTCGGGCGGCCAGCAGCAGATGCTCGCGCTCGGCCGTGCCCTGATGAGCCGCCCGCGGCTGCTCCTGCTCGACGAGCCGAGCATGGGCCTCGCGCCGCGCGTCGTCGCCGAGATCTTCGCCGTCGTTCGCGCGCTCAAGGATGCCGCGACGACGGTGCTGCTCGTCGACCAGAACGCGCAGGCCGCGCTCGCCGTCGCCGACCGCGCGTACGTGCTCGAGACGGGCCGCGTCGCGCTCTCCGGGAGCGGCGCCGAGCTGCTCGCCCATCCGCGCGTGCGCGAGTCGTACCTCGGCCTGTGACCCGGAAGGACCATGCCATGAAGCCCTCCCTCGCACCCGGCCTCGCAGCGACTTCGACGATGCGAATCGACCGCGACCGCACGATCGACTTCATGGGCGAACAGGCGCGCGTCTACGCGACGCCGATGCTCGTTCGCGACATCGAGATCGCGTGCCGCGAGCTGCTGCTCTCGCATCTCGATCGCGACGAGGACTCGGTCGGCACCCGTGTCGCGATCGACCATCTCGCGGCGACGCTGCTCGGCATGAACGTGACGATCGCCGTCGCCGTCGCCGCGGTCGACGGCCGCGCGGTGACGTTCGACGTCGAGGCCAGGGACGACGTCGAGCCGATCTGCCGCGGCCGCCACGCGCGTTTCGTCGTCGACGTGCGGACGACCGAAAAGCGCCTCGCGGCGAAGGCCGCGAAGCTGACGCAGGTCGCGGCAGCGAGGCCGGCATGAGCACCGCCGTCGCGGCGCGCACGGTCCGCGTGCCGACGTACTGCTACCAGTGCGTCGCCGGGCCCGACCTGCTGACCGTCAAGGTCGAGGACGGCGTCGCGACCGAGGTCGAGCCGAACTTCTGCGCCGCCGCGATCCATCCGGGCGGCGGCAAGGTGTGCGTCAAGGCGTTCGGGCTCGTGCAGAAGACGTACAACCCGAACCGGGTGCTGCAGCCGATGAAGCGCACCAACCCCGTGAAGGCGCGCGACGCCGACCCGGGATTCGTTCCGATCTCGTGGGACGAGGCGTTGACGCTGATCGCGACCAGGCTCAACGCGATCCGCGACGAGGGATTGACCGACGCCAGCGGCTATCCGCGCGTCGCCGCGAGCTTCGGCGGCGGCGGCACGCCGCAGTCGTACATGGGCACGCTGCCGGCGTTCCTCTCGGCATGGGGGCCGATCGACTACGGCTTCGGCTCGGGCCAGGGCGTCAAGTGCTACCACTCGGAGCACCTCTACGGCGAGTTCTGGCATCGCGCGTTCATCGTCGCGCCGGACACGCCGCTGTGCGACTACCTGATCTCGTGCGGCTCGAACATCGAGGCGTCGGGCGGCGTCGTCGGCGTCTGGCGCCACGCCGAGGCGCGCGTGCGCGGCATGAAGAGGATCCAGGTCGAGCCGCACCTCTCGGTGACCGGCGCGTGCTCGGCCGAGTGGGTGCCGATCAAGCCGAAGACCGACGCCGCGTTCCTGTTCGCGCTCGTGCACGTGCTGCTGCACGAGGTGCCGCGCGAGCGCCTCGACGTGTCGTTTCTTTGCCGGCGTACCGCGTCAGCGTACCTGGTCGGCGAGCACGGCTGGTACCTGCGCGACCGGGCGACGCGAAGGCCGCTCGTCTGGGACATGGCGAGCGCGAGCGCGCTGCCGCACGACAGCGCCGGCATCGCCGAGGCGCTCGAGGGAGCGCACGTGGTCGACGCGGTCGAGATCGGCGCCGACGGCGACGTGCTCGGCGACGGCGCGCTCGCCGGCGAAACGGCGTTCACCCGCCTCGTCGAGCACATGCGTCCGTACTCGCCCGAGTGGGCGGCGACCGTCTGCGACGTCAAGGCGGCGACGATCCGGCGCATCGCCGACGAGTACGTCGCGCACGCGCAGGTCGGCGCGACGATCGAGGTCGAGGGGCGGACGATGCCGTTCCGCCCGGTCGCCGTCACGCTCGGCAAGACCGTCAACAACGGCTGGGGCGGCTACGAGTGCTGCTGGGCGCGAACGATGCTCGCGGCGCTCGTCGGCGCGCTCGAGGTTCCGGGGGGAACGATCGGCACGACGGTGCGGCTGGCGCGGCCGATGTCGCAGCGCCACGAGAGCGTCACGCCCGGTCCCGACGGCTTCATGCACTACGCGCTGAACCCGACCGACAAGGCCCGCTGGACGCCGACGCCGAACATCCGCAACGCCTACCGCACGATGGTGCCGCTCGCCGCCGACGGCCCCTGGAGCCAGGCGCTCGGCCCGACCCACTTCTCGTGGATGTTCCTCGACGAGACGCCGAAGGGGCTGCCGCGCGTCACCGCGCCCGACGTCTGGTTCGTCTACCGGACCAACCCGGCGATCTCGTTCTGGGACACCGACGCGGTCGGCCGCAGGATGGCGACGTTCCCGTTCGTCGTCGCGTTCGCGTACACGCGCGACGAGACGAACCACTTCGCCGACGTCCTGCTGCCCGACGCGACCGACCTCGAGAGCCTGCAGCTGATCCGGATCGGCAGCACCAAGTACGTCGAGCAGTTCTGGGATCACGAGGGCTACGCGCTGCGCCAGCCCGCCGTCGCGCCGTGCGGCGACGTCCGCGACTTCACCGACATCGCGACCGAGCTCGCAGCGCGCACCGGGCTGACGGCGAGCTACGCCACGGCGATCAACAAGGGCGCCGCCGGCGTGCCGCTGAAAGGCGAGCACGGCGACTTCTCGCTGCCGCTCGATGGGAGCCTGACGCGCGACGCGATCTGGGACGCGGTCTGCCGCGCCGCGAGCGCCGACCTCAGCGACGGCGCCGACGTCCACGGCCTCGACTGGTGGAAGGAGCACGGCTTCGCGACCAAGCCGTACCCGCGCGACCGCTGGTACCTGCTGCCGACGCTCGAGCAGCAGGGCCTTCGCTTCGAGCTGCCGTACCAGGAGCGGCTGCGGCGCGTCGGCGTCGAGCTCGGCCGCCGCCTGCACGAGCACGACATGCGCTGGTGGGACGCGCAGCTCGAGGAGTACCAGGCGTTGCCCAAGTGGAAGGACTTCCCGGCGCTATGGGAAGCCGTCGTGACGGCCGGCGGCGCGCGGGCCGCGGACTATCCGTTCTGGCTGCTCACCGCGCGCTCGATGCAGTACGCGTGGGGCGGCAACGTCGGCATGCAGCTGATCAAGGAAGTCGCCGACAACGTCGCCGGCCACCGCGGCGTCATCGTCCATCCCGACGCGGCCGCGCGGCTCGAGATCGACGACGGCGACGCGATCGAGATCGCGACGCCGGCGCGGCGCGTGCGCGGGCGCGCCGTCCTGCGCCAGGGCATCCGGCCCGACACGCTGCTGCTGATCGGCCAGTTCGACCACTGGGAGACGCCGCTCGCCAGGGACTTCGGCGTGCCGAGCCTGAACAGCCTCGCGACGATGTCGATGGCGCTCACCGACGCGACGGGGTCGGGCGCCGACATCGTCCGCGTCGCGCTGCGGCCGGCGCCGCGGGAGAAGACGCGCGCAGGCCGAGCGCCGGGGCGCCCGAGCCGGCGCGCGTCCCCTCGCGGGAACGGCCGATGGTCGCATCGGACGAGGGGCTGACATGACGCGCTGGGCGATGGTCGCCGACCTGCGCCGCTGCGTCGGTTGCCAGACGTGCACGGCAGCGTGCAAGCACGCCAACGCGACGCCGCCGGGCGTGCAGTGGCGCCGCGTGCTCGACATGGAGTTCGGCGCGTTTCCCGACGTGCAGCGCGCGTTCGTGCCGACCGGCTGCCAGCACTGCGACGAGCCGCCATGCCTCGACGTCTGCCCGAGCACCGCGACGAAGAAGCGGCCCGACGGCATCGTCACGGTCGACTACGACCTGTGCCTCGGCTGCGCCTACTGCACGCTCGCGTGCCCGTACCAGGCGCGCTCGAAGACCGATCGCGCGGCCTTCGCGTACGGAACCGCGACGGCGAGCGAAGCGAAGCGACACGACTCGGCGCGGCTCGCGGTCGCGACCAAGTGCACGTTCTGCGTCGACCGCATCGACGCCGGCCTCGAGCGCGGCGAGCAGCCGGGAGTCGATCCCGAAGCGACGCCTGCGTGCGTCAACGCGTGCATCGCGCAGGCGCTCGCGTTCGGCGACCTCGACGATCCGGCGAGCAACGTCTCGCAACTGCTCGCCGAGAACCGGCACTTCCGCATGCACGAGGAGCTCGGCACCGGGCCGGGCTTCTATTACCTCTGGGACAAGGAGGCACCGCCGTCATGAGCCAGGAAGGGCGACAGCAGACGTCGTGGGACTGGCGCGCTGCCGGCAACTTCATTCTCGGGGGCGCCGGCGGCGGCCTGGTTGTGTGCGCAGCACTTGCCGAAACGGCAGGTGTCGTCGCGCCGATCCGCTTCCTGTGCGGCGCGGTGTTGGTCGCTGCCGGGCTCTTCTGCGTCTGGCTGGAGATCGGCCGGCCGCTGCGTGCTCTGAACGTCTTTCGCCAGCCGCGCCGCTCCTGGATGTCGCGCGAGGCGATCGTCGCGACGCTGCTCATCCCGTGCGCAGCCGCGGCGGCGCTCGGCGCGCCCGGCGCGGCGGCGGCGGCGGCGTTGCTCGCCGTCGCCTTCGTCTATTGCCAGGCACGGATCGTGCGCGCCGCGCGCGGCATTCCGGCGTGGCGCCTTCCCGAAGCGACGACGCTCGTCTTCACGACCGGTCTCGCCGAAGGCGTCGGCATCGTGCTCGCGACCGCACCGCCGCACGGCGGCGTGACGGCTGCGCTGCTGCTGCTCGCCGGCGTCCTTTCGCTGGTGCGCTGGGGCGCGTGGCTCGCCTACCGGCGCGCGCTGGCAGCGTCGGGCGCGCCGCGCGCGCTCGCGGTGCTCGACCGCGCAGCGCTGCCGCTGCAATGGGCGGGAACGCTCGTCCCGCTTGCGCTGCTCGCGCTCGCACTCGCGTTCGCACTCGCGACCGGAGGCGCCCTCGACGATGCGCTGCCGGCCGGCGCGCTCGTGCTCGCCGGTGCCGGCATGGTCGCGACCGGAGCGTGGCTGAAGTTCGTCCTCGTCACGCGCGCCGCGTTTCACCAGGCCCATGCGATCGCCGTGCTGCCGGTGCGCGGCGTGCGCGTGCGGCGAGCGAATCGGGAGCTGGGATCGTGACCAAGCGGCTGCTCGCGATCCGCGTCAACGGCCGAGCGCGCGAGGACGCGGTCGCCGACTCGACGCTGCTCGTCGACTACCTGCGCGAGATCGTCGGGCTGACGGGAACCAAGCAGGGCTGCGACGGCGGCGAATGCGGCGCCTGCACCGTGCTCGTCGACGGCGCGCCGCGGCTCGCATGCATCACCCTCGCCGTCACCTGCTCGGGTCGCAGCGTCGAGACGATCGAGGGCCTCGTCGGCGACGACGGCCGGATGAGCGCGCTGCAGCAGGCGTTCCACGAGCACCTCGGCAGCCAGTGCGGCTTCTGCACGCCCGGGATGGTGATGAGCGCCGAGGCGCTGCTGCGCGCCGACCCGCATCCCGACGACGCCGCGATCCGCGCCGCGCTCGCCGGCAATCTCTGCCGCTGCACCGGCTACGTCAAGATCGTCGAGTCGGTGCGCGCCGCCGCTGCCGCGCGCCAGGGCTGAATCGGTGGACACGCTCGTCGACCGCCCCGCCGCGACGCTGCGCGAAACGAGCGTCGGCCGTCCGACGCCGCTCGTCGACGGCATCGAGAAGGTCACCGGTCGCGCGCGCTACACCGCCGACCTGCCGACCGGGGTCGCGCTCGTCGGCAGGATCCTGCGCAGCCCGCTCGCGCACGGCGTGATCCGCGCCATCGACGCCGGCAAGGCGCGCGCGCTGCCGGGCGTTCGCGCGATCGTCACCGGCGACGACTTCGCAGCGCCGTACGGCGTCATCCCGATCGCGCAGAACGAATGGCCGCTGGCGCGCGGTCGCGTGCGCTACCGCGGCGAGCCGCTCGTCGCGGTCGCTGCGGTCGACGATGCGAGCGCCGACGCCGCGCTCGCCGCGATCGTGCTCGACCTCGAACCGCTGCCGGCGGTCTTCAGCGCCGCCGACGCGCGCGCCGACGGTGCGGTGCAGTTGCACGAGAGCCGCAAGGGCAACGTCGAGCGCAGCGTCGACCAGAGCTTCGGCGACGTCGACGCCGGCTTCGCCTCGGCGGACCTCGTGCGCGAAGAGCGCTTCCACTACGCCGAAGTCGCGCACGGCCAGATCGAGCTGAACGCCGCCGTCGCATCCTGGGAGCCCGAGCGCGAGCGGCTGACGATCCACTCGACGACGCAGGTGCCGTACTACCTGCACCTCACGCTCGCGCAGTGCCTCGGCATCGACCGCGCGCAGATCCGCGTCGTCAAGCCGTTCCTCGGCGGCGGCTTCGGCCATCGCGTCGAGCCGCTCAACTTCGAGATCGTCGCCGCGGCGCTGGCGCGCGCCGCCGGCACGACGGTGCGGCTGCTGCAGTCGCGCGAGGACAGCTTCCTCACCCACCGCGGCCGCCCCGAGACCGACGTCCGGCTGCGCCTCGGCCTGATGAAGACGGGCGAGATCTGCGCCGTCGACTGCGAGGTCGTGCAGCGCGGCGGCGCGTACGGCGGCTACGGCCTGGTGACGATCCTCTACGCCGGCGCGCTGCTGCACGCGCTCTACCGCGTCGGCGCCGTTCGCTATCGCGGGTTGCGCGTCTGCACCAACACACCGCCGTGCGGCGCGATGCGCGGCCACGGCGCGGTCGACGTCCGGCACGCGTTCGAAACGCTGCTCGACCGGATGGCCGACGAGCTCGGTCTCGACCCGTTCGCGGTGCGGCGCGCGAACCTGATCGTTCCTCCGTACCGGACGCTCAACGAGCTGCAGGTCAACTCGTGCGGGCTCGGTGCCGCGCTCGACCGGGTCGAGCGCGCGTCGGGCTGGCGCGAGCGCCGCGGCCGCCTGCCGCGCGGCCGCGGGCTCGGACTCGGCTGCTCGCACTACGTCTCGGGTTCCGCGAAGCCCGTGCACTGGAGCGGCGAGCCGCACGCGGTCGTGCAGCTGCGGCTCGACTTCGACGGCGCGATCACCGTGCTGACCGGCGCCGCCGACATCGGCCAGGGCTCGTCGACCCTGCTCGTGCAGGTGGTCGCCGAGGTGCTCGGGGTGTCGCTCGCGCGCTTGCGCGTCGTCGCCACCGACAGCGCGCTGACGCCGAAGGACAACGGCTCGTATTCGTCGCGCGTCAGCTTCATGGTCGGCAACGCCGCGTTGCAGGCAGCGCACGAGTTGCTTCGCGTCCTGGTCGACGCTGCGGCCGCGCGGCTCGACGTCGCGCCCGAGCGAATCGAGTGGCTCGGCGAAGCTTGCCGCGTCGCCGGCGAGGAGCGCGGACTCGACTTCGCCGCGGTCGTCGCCGCCGCGCTCGCTGCGAGCGGAACGCTGACCGTCAAGGGCACGTGGTCGACGCCGCCCGAGACGCAGGGCGGCAAGCACCGCGGCGGCGCGGTCGGCTCGAGCGCGGGCTTCTCGTACGCAGCGCAGGTGGTCGAGGTCGCGGTCGACGAGGACACCGGCCACGTCAGCGTCGAGCACGTCTGGGTCGCGCACGACTGCGGCTTCGCGATCAACCCGCTCGCGGCGACCGGGCAGGTGCAGGGCGCCGTCTGGATGGGAATGGGACAGGCGCTGCAGGAAGAGACGCAGTACCACGACGGCCTGCCGCTGCGGCCGAACCTGCTCGACTACCGCGTCCCGACGATCGCCGAGTCGCCGCCGATCGACGTCGCGCTGATCGAGAGCAACGACCCGCTCGGCCCGTTCGGTGCCAAGGAGGCGAGCGAAGGCGCGCTGCACGGCTTCGCGCCGGCGCTCACGAGCGCCATCCGCGACGCGATCGGCGTCGCGCTGAATGCACTGCCGGCGACTCCCGACCGCGTCCTCGACGCGTTGCACGAGCGCAGGCGGGCGGAGCGGCTCGCCGCAGCGCGCGCACGGCCCGCGTCGCCCGGGCAAGCCGCGGCGGACGCGCACCAGGACTGAGGCATGGACCGTCTGCCGTCCTTCGCCCTGCACCGGCCGACGAATCTCGCCGATGCGGCGGCCTGGCTCGCCGCGAAGGGCGCGCGGCCGCTCGCCGGCGGCACCGACCTGTTGCCGAACCTGCGGCGCGGGCTCGACCGCCCGCAGGCGCTCGTCGAGCTCGCTGGCATCGCCGGCTTCGACGCGATCGAGGACCGTGCCGGCGGCATCGCGGTCGGCGCCGGAGCGACGCTCGCCGCGCTCGCCCGCGATCGCCGCTGCAGCGGCGCCTACGCGGCGATCGCCGAGGCGGCCAACGCCGTCGCTGCGCCCGCGCACCGCAACGCAGCGACGGTCGGCGGCAACCTCTGCCAGGACACGCGCTGCGTCTTCTACAACCAGAGCGCGTGGTGGCGCGCCGCCAACGCAGGCTGCCTGAAGCGCGGTGGCACCGTCTGCCACGTCGCGCCGCAGGGGCAGCGCTGCCACGCCGCCTACAGCGGCGACCTCGCGCCGGCGCTGATCGCGCTCGGCGCCGACGTCGAGCTCGTGTCGGTACGCGCGACGCGACGCGTCCCGCTCGCGGCGCTGTACTGCGACGACGGCGCCGGCCATCTCGCGCTCGCGCCCGACGAGCTGATCGTGCGCGTGCTCGTGCCGGACGCGACGCCAGCCGCACGCTCGGGCTATCGCAAGGCGCGCGTGCGCGGCGCGATCGACTTCGCGCTCGCCGGCGTCGCGATCGCGCTGGTCGTCGATGGCGCGACGATCGTCGAGCTGGCGGTCGCGTTGACCGGAACGAATGCGTCGCCGTTCCGCCTCGAGGGGATCGACGCCCTGCTCGGCCGCGACGCCGACGATGCACGCGTGCTCGCCGAGCTCGGCAAGCTCGTCACGAAGCAGGCGCGCCCGATGCGAACGACGGCCACGGCGGCGAACCATCGGCGCCAGGTCGCCGCGGCGCTCGCGCAGCGGCTGCTGCGCGAGCTCGCAGTCGCGCCGCCGTCGGGAGCGACATCGTGATGAACGCGGCGCAATGCCTGCTCGCCGGCGGCGACGACGCCTCGCTCGCGGTCGCCGGCGTCGGCGAGCGCTGGAGACGAGGCGCGCTGCGCGAGGCAGTCGCGCGCGCGGCGCGAACGTGGCACGGCCTCGGCCTTTCGCGCGGCGAACGCGTCGCAGTCAAGCTCGTCGACGGTGCCGACTGGATCATCGCCTACCTCGGCGCCATCTGGGCCGGCGGCGTCGCCGTCGGCGTCAACCCGCGGCTGCCGTCCGACGAGTGGCAGGCCATGCTCGACGAAGCAGGCTTTCGCTTCCTGCTCGCCGACACGATCGACGACGACGCGACGGCGCGCGGTGCGACGACGGTCGCGATCGCCGCGTGGCAGCGCGAGCTGCAGCGGGCGACGCCGGTCGACCCGCTGCCGATGGACGACGGCGAGCCGGCGCTGTGGGTGCACTCGTCGGGAACGAGCGGGCGACCGAAGGCGGTCGTGCATGCGCATCGCTTCGCGCTCGAAGTCGAGCGCGTCGGCCGCGAGCGGCTCGGCATCGGCGCTCGCGACCGGCTGCTCGCGAGCTCGAAGCTCTTCTTCACCTATCCGCTCGCGAACAGCGTCTTCACGGGTCTGAAGGCCGGCGCGACGGTGCTGCTCGACCGGCGCTGGCCGAGCGCGGCGGACGTTGTCGCGACCGCGATGGCCGAGCGCGCGAGCGTCGTCTTCAGCGTCCCGTCGCTCTACCGCGACATGCTGAAGCTCGGCCTCGCGAGCGCGCTCGCGCACGCCGGCGTGCGCGTCTTCGTCTCTGCCGGCGAGGCGCTCTCGCCGGCGCTGCGCGCGCAGTGGCAAGAACGCACCGGAGCGACCATCGTCGACGGCTTCGGCACCTCGGAGACGCTCGTGCTCGCGCTCGTCGATTGCGGCGACGGCCGCGCGTTGCAGGCGTCGCCCGGCTTCACCGTGACGAGCCTCGACGGGAACGGCGCCCCCGGCCGGCTGCTGATCCGCGGGCCGAGCCTCGCGCTCGGCTATTGGCGTCGGCCCGACGCCGACGCGTCGCACTTCCGCGACGACGGCTTCGCCTCGTCGGACCTGTTCGAAACAGCGGCAGACGGCTGGCGCTTCGCCGGACGCGACGACTCGCTGGTCAAGGTGCACGGCCGCTGGGTCGACCTGAACGCGCTCGAGCAAGGGATCGCGCTCGCCTGCCCGGGCATGCGCGAAGCCGCCGCGGTCGCCGTCGCCGACGACGACGGCGTCGATGCGGTCGCACTCTTCTTCGTCGCCGCCGCCGATGTCGACGTCCCCGACGAGACGACGCTGCGCGCGCACGCCGGCCGGTTGCCGGCGTACCAGCGGCCGCGCTGGCTGCACCGCATCGACTCGCTGCCGCGCACCGGCACCGGCAAGCTGCTGCGCAGGCGACTGCGCGAGCTGCACCGCGAGCTCGTCGCCTCCGCGATGGGCGAGCCGCGCTCGGCGCAGAGAACGTCCGCCTCTTCCACTTCCGCCACGGGAGCATCGCCATGAACCTGCAAGACAAGATCGTCGTCGTGACCGGCGCAGCATCGGGGATCGGCAAGGCCGCAGCGGGGCTGCTCGCGGCGCAAGGCGCGCGCGTCGTCGTCGCCGACATCGACGAGCAACGCGGCGAAGCCGCCGCCGCCGAGCTGCGCGCGCACAAGCTCGTCGCCGACTACGTGCGCGTCGACCTCACCGATCCGGCCTCGATCGAAGCGTTCGCGAGGACCGTGCTGGAGCGCTACGGCACCGTCGACGTCCTCGTCAACGGCGCCGGCTGGGGCAAGGCGCAGCCCTTCTGGGAAAGCTCGCCCGAGTTCATGCGCAAGGTGGTCGCGCTCAACTTCGTCGGCCCGATGCAGCTCACGCAGGCGCTGCTGCCGGCGATGATGGAGCGCGGCAGCGGCAAGGTCGTCAACGTCGCCAGCGACGCCGGCCGCGTCGGCAGCCTCGGCGAGACGATCTACTCCGGCAGCAAGGGCGGCCTGATCGCGTTCACCAAGTCGCTCGCACGCGAGACGGCGCGCTACAAGGTCAACGTCAACTGCGTGTGCCCGGGGCCGACCGACACGCCTCTGCTCGCCGCCGTGCCCGAGAAGCTGCTCGACGCCTTCCGCAAGGCGATCCCGATGCGGCGCTTCGCGACGCCGAACGAGGTCGCCGAGGCGATCGCCTTCTTCGCCGGCGCCGGCTCCGACTACATCACCGGCCAGGTGCTGAGCGTCAGCGGCGGCCTGACGATGGCGGGCTGAACGCTGCCGTGCCCTCGACGCCGACCGGGCCGACTGCGCCGATGCCGGACGACACCGGCGCTCGCCGCTGGCACGACGACGACGGCGAGCACATCGACGTGCGCGGCCTCGCGCCGCCGGCGCCGCTCGTCGCGATCATGCGATTGATCGCCGGCGGCGAAGCGAGCGTCGTCGTCGTCCACCACGACCGCGACCCGCTCCTGCTCTATCCGCGCCTCGCGGAGATCGGCTGGCTCGCGGAGCGGATCGCCGCCGAGCCGGGCGAGGTGCGACTGCGCCTCGTTCCCGCACCATGAAGTCGGCCGCCGCGGTCTTTCTCGGTGGTGCCGCGAGCCGCCTGTTGCCGGCGTCGGTCCCGTTTCGCTTCTTCGGCGCCGCGGTCGTCTACCACGCGCTCGCCTGGCTGACGCTGCTCGCGGCGGCACCGGAGTGGCCGCGCTTCGCCGGCGGCCTCGGCCGACCTCTCGCGGCGCTGCACCTGGTGACGCTCGGCGTGCTCGCGATGGCGGCGATCGGCGCCAGCCTGCAGCTGCTGCCGGTCGCGACGCGCCAGCCGGTCGCGAGCGAGCGTGCACCGGCGCTGATCTGGTGGCTGTTCGCGCCCGCGGTCGCCGTGCTCGCGATCGGCATGGCGTTCGCGGTCCCGGCGCTGCTCGCCGTCGGCGCGATCGCGATCGTCGTCGCGCTGTTGCTGTTCGCCGTACTGCTCGCCGCCAACCTGCGCGCGGCGCGCGGCATGCCCGGCGTCGTCGCCCACGGCTGGGCCGCGCTCGTCTCGCTGCTCGTCGCGCTCGCCACCGCGCTCGCGCTGGTCGGCAACTACGTCGGATTGCCGTCGCTCGCGCGCACGACTGCGCTCGCGCTGCACGTCGCCTTCGCCGGCTACGGCTTCATGGGCCTGCTCGCCGCCGGCGTCTCGGCGATCCTCGTGCCGATGTTCACGCTCGCGTCGCTGCCCGACACGCGCGTGCAGCTCGTCTCGTGCGCGTTTGCGGTCGCCGGACTCGGCCTCGCCGGCGCCGCGGCCGCTGGCGTCGCGCCGACGCCGACGCGCGTCGCCGCGCTGGCGTGCGGCGCGATCGCCGTCGCGCTGCACCTGATGCTGATGCGCCGCGCGATTCGCGACGGCATGCAGCGCGAACTCGGCCGCTCGTTCATGCTGGTGCGCGTCGCCTGGGCGTCGCTCGTCGCCAGCGTCGCGGCCGCGCTCGGCGTCGTTCTCGACGTTGCGTTGCCGGCCCTGACGACCGTGTTCGGCCTTCTCCTGATCGGCGGCTGGCTGCTCACGCTCGTCCTCGCGATGCTGCAACGCATCCTGCCGTTTCTCGCGTCGATGCACGGCGCACGCGCCGGCCGGCGCGCACCGGTGCCGTCGTCGTTCACCGCGACGACGCCGCTCGCCATCCACTTCGCATGCCATCTGGCGGCGCTCGCCGGGCTCGTCGTCGCGGCGGTCGGCGAGAGCGCCGCGATCGCGACGATCGCGGCGGCGACCGGCACGCTCGGCGCCGCCGCCTTCGCCGTCTACTACGTCGTCCTCGTTCGCCGGATGGCCGCGCCGCGGTCCGTCAGGCCGCGGGCAGCGATCGCAGCGTCGAGGTGATCCTTGCTCTGCATCAAGGCGCCGACCGGTGCGGGACGCCCATATTGCGGATGACCACTTCAGCCTGGAGGACAGCGTGCAAGCCAGCGGCCAGGTGAGCCACGCGCTCGACAGCGAGCACCGCACGAGCCTCGACCTGCTCGGCCACTTCGAGCACGCGCTGTCGCGACCGAAGAGCGCGGGGGGCGACGACTTCGCGCGCCTCGCCGGCGCGTTCCAACGCCTGATCGAGCAGGACATCGGCCGCCACTTCGACTTCGAGGAAACCGAGCTCTTCCCGCGCATGGCCGACGCCGGCGAAGGCGACATCGCGACGCTGCTGCGCGAGGAGCACGACGCGATCCGCGAGGTCGCCGCCGAGGTGCTGCCGCTCGCCCGCGCAGCCGCCGCCGGAACGCTCGACCCGAGCGGCCTCGATGCCCTCAGACGCGGCGCCTCCGAGCTGATCGAGCGCCAGGTCGCACACATCCAGAAAGAGACGATGGCGCTGCTGCCGCTGCTCGACGACCTGCTCGACGACGAGCTCGACCGCAGCCTCGCCCTGCGCTACTCGGAGGGTTGACGTCATGCAGGAGCTCGCCGGCGAAGCGATCACGGTGCGGGCGTTGACCACCGGCGACCTCGGCGCCGTCGTCGCGATCGACGCGACGATCGAGGGCCGCTCGCGACGCAGCTACATCGAGCGGCGGCTTCGCGCCGCGCTGCGCGAGCCGCGCCTGCACGCACAGTTCGCGGCGGTCGATTCGCTCGGCCTCGTCGGCCATCTGCTCGGCCGTGTCCTCGAGGGCGAATTCGGCCGCGACGAGCGCGCGCTGCGGATCGAGCTCGTCGGCGTGCGCGGCGACTCGCGCGGGCACGGCATCGGCTCGCAGCTGTTCGCCGCGCTCGCCGCCTGGTCGGCGCGACACCGCATCGGCGCGCTGCGCACGCAGGCGTCGTGGCGCGACAGCACGATGCTCGGCTGGCTCGACGCGATGGGCTTCGCGCTCGATCGCGGCCGGATCCTCGAATGCGACGTCGCCGACGGCGCCCGGCGTGCCGACGCCGACGACCCGGGCGCCGACAGCGAGATCGCCTTCGCACGCAGCTTCGCCGACACGGTTCGCAGCGACCTCGAGGCGGTCGCATCGTCGGGAATCGAGGTGCGCACGATGGCTGCCGACGACCTCGACGCAATCGTCCGCATCGACGGCCGGCTCACGTATCGCGACCGGCGCAGCTACCTGGCGGGGCGGCTCGACGAAGCGCTCGACCCCGGGGGCGTTCGCGTCTCGCTCGTCGCCTCGGTCGACGGCGCGCCGGCAGGCTTCGTGATGGCGCGCGCCGACCGCGGCGACTTCGGTCGCATCGAGCCGATCGCGGTGCTCGACACGATCGGGGTCGATCCCCGGCGGGTGCGGCGCGGCATCGGCCGCGCGCTGCTGCGCCAGCTGTTCCTCAACCTGTCGGCGCTTCGCATCGAACGCGTCGAGACCGTCGTCGCGCCGAACGACGACGCGCTGAGCGGCTTCCTGCGCGCGGCCGGGTTCGCGCCGTCGCAGCGCCTCGCGTTCGTGTGCGCCATCCACGTCGCATGAGCAGTCCCGCGGCGCTGCCCGACGACGAAGCGGTGCGCGAAGCGCTGCGCAGCGTCGACGACCCCGAGGCCGGCATGAACATCGTCGACCTCGGCCTGGTCTACGACGTGCGCGTCGAGGACGAACGCGTCGCGATCGAGCTGACGATGACGTCGGCCGCGTGCCCGATGGCCGACGTGATCATCGAGCAGGTGCGCGAAGCGGTCGAGGCGATCGTGCCGGCGGGCGCTCGCGTCGACGTTCGCCTCGTCTGGGACCCGCCGTGGACGCCGGAGCGGATGAGCGGGATCGCGAAGGAGCATTTCGGCTGGATTCCGCGATGAAGGCGGCAGAGCGGCTCGCGATGCCGCGACGGCGACCGCTTGCGGCGGGCATGCGCTGGCTGCGCAGCATGCCTCCCGCTGCGCGGCTGCCGCTGCTCGCGCTCGGCTTCGCCGCGCTCGCGACCGGCAGCGTTGCCGGCCTGGCGCGCGTCGGCTGGGCACCGGCGCACGCCGCCGCCGGGCTCGCCGGCCTGCACGGCCCGCTGATGGTGTGCGGCTTCTTCGGCCTCCTGATCGCGCTCGAACGCGCGGTCGCGATCGGGCGTGAATGGGCGTACCTCGGCCCGGCGATCGCCGGCGGCGGAGTGCTCTGCCTGCTCGCCGGCAGCGTCGGCGCCGGCGCCTGGCTCTTCGTCGCTTCGGCCGTCGTGCTGCTCGCAGCGACCATCGAGACGATGCGTCGCCAGCCCGCGCTCTTCACGTTCACGCTCGCGCTCGGCGCCGGCTGTCTCGTCGTCGGCAACGCGATGTGGGCGCTCGGCACGACCGTCGCCGGCGTGCTGTCGCTCTGGCTGTCGTTCCTCGTCCTGACGATCGCCGGCGAGCGTCTCGAGCTCTCGCGCTTCCTGGCACCGTCGCCGATGGCACGAGTCGTCTTCGTGCTGCTGCTCGCGCTCGTCGTCGCGGCGATCCTCGCGCAGCATGCCGGCGACGGCGGCGGCTCGTCGTTCGGCGCCGCGCTGCTCGGCCTCGCCGCCTGGCTGATGAAGCAGGACATCGCACGTCGAACGGTGCGCGGCCGCGGCCTGACGCGCTACATCGCCGTGTGCCTGCTCGCTGGCTATGCGTGGCTCGCCGTCGGCGGCGCACTGCTCGTCGCCGGCGCGGTGGCGCAACCCGCGTCACCGGCCCACGACGCAGCGCTGCACGCGATCACCCTCGGCTTCGTCTTCTCGATGGTGCTCGGCCACGCGGCGATCGTTCTGCCCGCGGTCACCCGGCTGGCGCTGCCGTACCGGCCGTCGTTCTACGCGCCGCTGGCGCTGCTGCACGTCTCGCTCGCGGTTCGCGTGGCGGGCGATGTCGCCGGCGACGTCGGCTGGATGCGCACCGGCGCGCTTCTGAACGCGCTCGCGCTGGCAGCGTTCGTCGCGACCACGGCGGGGGCGCTCGTTCGCGGACGGCGACGGTCGCATCGCACGTCGGGCGGCGCCCCCGAGATCGAACGATGAACGCCGGACCGCGATGACGGCGCTGCTCGCGATCGACGGCCTGCACGCGCGCTACGGCGACAGCCACGTGCTGCGCGGTGTCACGCTCGCCGTTCAGGCAGGACGCTCGTTCGCGCTGCTCGGCAGGAACGGCATGGGCAAGACGACGCTGATCCGCACGGCGCTCGGCTACGTGCGCGCGGCTGGCGGCGGCATCGCCTGGCAAGGCCGCGACGTGACCGGCGCGCCGCCCGAGAAGATGGCGCGACTCGGCATCGGCTACGTCCCCGAAGGCCGCGGCATCTTCCCGAACCTCTCGGTGCGCGAGAACCTCGTCATGTGCGCGCGCGCCGGCGCCGACGGCCGCCGCGAGTGGACGCTCGAGCGCGTCCTCGCGACCTTTCCGCGAGTTGCCGAGCGACTCGGCCACGGCGGCCAGCAGCTCTCGGGCGGCGAGCAGCAGATGCTCGCGATCGGCCGCGCGCTGCTCACCAACCCGCTGCTCCTGATCCTCGACGAAGCGACGGAGGGCCTGGCTCCGCGCGTGGTCGCCGAGATCTGGCGGACGATCGCGACGATCCGCGCCAGCGGCATCGCGACGCTGATCGTCGACCGCAACGCGCACGCCGTCCTCGCCAACACCGACGACGCCGCCGTCCTCGAGAAGGGCCGCGTCGTCCTCGCCGGAACATCGGCCGAGCTCGAGGCCGATCGGGATGCATTGGCGCGCGTGCTCGGGGTCTGAGCGCGGCGGCGCAAACGGCGTCGCGCCAGCCGCGGCGCGCCGGCCGATGCTGCCCTCGGGTGGCGATTTTCTTGACCTGCATCAGTGATTCGGCCGCGCTCGCCTGCCTAGAGTGGCGGAATTTCGCGAAGGGCGTTCCTTGATCTCACTTTCGTCCGAGCGGCTGCTCGCCGCCAGCGGACTGGCGCCGTTGCGGCTGCTGGGGCGCACGCTGCTGCCGATCGTCCAGGGTGGCATGGGAATCGGCGTTTCCGCGCATCGGCTGGCCGGCCATGTCGCGGCCGAAGGCGCAATCGGCACGCTGAGCTCGGTCGACTTGCGCCACCATCACCCCGACCTCCTCGAGCGCACCCGCCGGGTCGGGCTCGGGCCGGCCGCCAAGGCGTGCATCGAAGCCGCCAACCTCGAAGCGCTCGGCCGCGAGATCGCCGCCGCGCGGCGAATCGCCGGCGAATTCGGCCTGCTCGCCGTCAACGTGATGCGCGCGGTCAGCGACTACGCCGCCTACGTGAAGCGCTCGCTCGAGTCGGGCATCGACGCGATCGT
This sequence comes from Caldimonas sp., assembly GCA_035701945.1. Classification (GTDB taxonomy): domain Bacteria; phylum Pseudomonadota; class Gammaproteobacteria; order Burkholderiales; family Burkholderiaceae_C; genus Schlegelella_A. The sequence goes on from DASSRF010000505.1 coordinate 22,103, forward strand.
CGTCGGCGCCGGGTTGCCGCTCGATCTGCCCGACCTCGCCTCCGACCATCCACGCGTCGCACTGGTGCCGATCCTTTCCGATGCGCGCGGCGTGCAGCTCGTGCTGCGCAAGTGGGAACGCAAGAAGCGCGTGCCCGACGCGATCGTTCTCGAGCACCCGGCGCTCGCCGGCGGGCACCTGGGCGCAGCGCGGATCGAGGACCTCGGCGATCCGCGCTTCGACTTCGAGCGCTGCGTTCCGGAAACGATCGCGCTGTTGCGCGCCGCCGGCATCGAGGCGACCACACCGGTGATCGCCGCCGGCGGCATCCGCACGCGCGCCGACATCGCGCGCGTGCAGTCGCTCGGCGCCGCGGCGGTCCAGCTCGGTACGCCGTTCGCGGTGACGACGGAAGGCGACGCCGCTCCCGAGTTCAAGCGCGTCCTCGTCGAGGCACGCGAGGAAGACAAGGTCGAATTCACGAGCGTCGCCGGGCTGCCGGCGCGTGCCGTCGCAACGCCGTGGCTGTTCGGCTACCTGAAGGCGTTGCCGCGGCTGCAGGCCCGGGCGCGCGCCCGCGGGCGCTGCACGCGCTCGTTCGACTGCCTCGCGCAATGCGGCCTGCGCGACGGCAAGGCTGGCTGGGGCCAGTTCTGCATCGACCAGCAACTCGCGGCCGCGTTGCGCGGCGACGTCCGCCACGGCCTGTTCTTCACCGGCCGCGGCGCACTGCCGTTCGGCAGCGAGATCCGCAGCGTCCGCGAGCTGATCGCGCGCTTGCTGCTCGGCGAGCCCGCCGCGCCCGCGACCGCCTGATCAGCGTCGCGACGGCAGCGCGAGGTCGAGGCACGCCGCGAGGAGAACGGCGCTCGCCAGGTTGTGGGCGAGCGCAAGCGGCAGCGGCAGGCGGTAGACGACGAGCGCTGCGCCGAGCGCGCCTTGCACCGCGAGCAACGCGAGCACGGTCGCGGCGCGGCCGCGCATGCCGCGCCGCCACGCGACGACCGCGAGCGGCGCCACCAGCAGCGCGACGAGCACCGCGCCCGCGCGGTGCGCCTGCTGCAGCAGCGCACCGTCGACGTTGCCGCTGCCGGCGCCGGCGAGATTCGGTTCGGCGAAAGGGTCGAGCGCGCGCCACGTCGCCTGCGCGCCGCAGCTCCGGAGGTCGGGGCACGCAAGCCCCGCGTACCCGGCGCTGACGAGGCCGCCGAGCGCGACCTGCACGAGCAGCGCGCCGAAGGCGACCGCGAACGCCGCGCGCAGCGCGGTCGTCGGCTGCCCGTGGTCGGCGCTGGACGGCGCGCGCGCGAGCTGCCATGCGAGCGCGATCATCACGAAGCCGCCGACGAGGTTGCCGATCGTCACCGCCGGGATCCGCGCCGCGCTGCTCCAGCGGCCGAGGACCGCGAGCGCCACCGCGAGCACGAGCAGCAGCGCCGTCATCGCGACCGCGGACCGAGCACGCGGGCGCTGCGCCAGCGCGATCGCGAGCATCAACAGGATCAGCACCAGCGCGACGCTCGCCGCGACGCGATGCGCAAGGCGCGCGATCAACACCGGCTCGCCCTCCGCAGGCGCAGCCTCGCCGCGCTGCTGAGCGACGAGGGCGCGGCCGTAGCACGCCGGCCAGTCCGCGCAGCCGAGGCCGGCGCGGCTGACGCGCAGGAACGCGCTCAGCGTCGACACCGCGAGCAACAGCACGACCAGGCCGAGCGCGACACGACGGAGCAGCCGGGCGAGCCGGTCCGGTTCACTCATCGTGCCGCCGGCCCGCCGCGTCGCGTCGACCGGCACGACCTTCGAGTTTCTTGTTGCATGTCAAGGCTGCGGGCGGTCACGGTTGAGAACAATCGCCGCCAACTCTTCGATCGGGAGGCCGCAGCGATGACCGACGACGACGCAGCCGGCAAGGTGCCGCTGATCCAGCAACTGCTCGACAACCCGTTCCTGCTCCTGTTCCTCGGCGTCCTCATCCCGATGGTCGTCTACACGCTGTGGGGCGTGATCGACATCCTCACCATCCCCGTCGCCAAGTAGCGCGGCCAACCCGGCGAAGGAGACCATGAGCGCCATCCTGCCCCCCTCCGAGCGGCTCTGGTGGAAGCACCCGCTCGATCGCGTCGAAGGCACGTGGATCGTCATCGCGCTCGTCTGGTGCCTGACCATGTTCGCGATGATGGTCGGCTGGCACGTCTGGGGCAAGCAGAACCTCTCGACCGAGACGTACAAGACGACGCCCGACAAGTTCATGGCCAAGGCCCAGGCCGTCGTCGACAAGTACACGGTGCGCACCGAGACCACCGACAAGACGCCCGTCGTCGCACCGCCGCCGGGCTCCGACGTGTACCTGATCGCGCGGCTGTGGAGCTTCTGGCCGATCCTCGAGCTCGAGAAGGGCAAGACGTACCGTCTGCACCTGACCTCGCTCGACTACAACCACGGCTTTTCGCTGCAGCCGGCGAACGTCAACATCCAGATCGTGCCCGGCTACGAGCACGTCGTCACGATCACGCCGAACCGCTCCGGCCAGTACTCGGTGGTGTGCAACGAGTACTGCGGCATCAACCATCACACGATGGTCGGCCGCATCTACGTGAAGTAAGGCGAAGCCATGTCCGTCACGACGTCCTATCGCACGTGCCCGCGGTCGGGCCTGCAGTTCGAGACCCAGGCCGAGCGTCTGATGCTCGCCAATGCGGTCGCGGGGGTGGTGTTCCTGCTGATCGGCGGCCTCCTCGCCATCGGCGTCGTGCTGACGCGGTGGCCTTCGGTGCACTGGCTCGAGGCCGACATCTTCTACCAAGTGCTCACCGCGCACGGCATCGACATGCTGATCTTCTGGATCATCTTCTTCGAGATCGCCGTCCTCTATTTCTGCGCCTCGACCCTGCTGCGCTGCCGCCTCGCGACCCCGCGCGTCGCCTGGCTCGCGTTCGCGCTGATGGTGATCGGCGCCGTCACCAACAACCTCGCCGTCTACCGCGGCGCCTCGAGCGTGATGATGACGTCGTACGTGCCGATGATGGCCGAGCCGTCGTTCTACCTCGGCCTGATCCTGTTCGCGGTCGGCGCGCTGATCGGCCTGTTCGTCTTCTTCGGCACGCTCGTCGTCGCCCGCCGCGACCGCACCTACCAGGGCTCGATCCCGCTCGTGACCTTCGGCGCGCTCACCGCCGCGATCATCGCGGCGATCACGAACGGCGCCTGGTTGCCGCGCGCCATCTAGAACCGCCTCGCCATGCGCAGGCCGGCGACGAAGTACGACGACCGGTAGCTGCCCGCGTTCGCACGCACGGGTGCGCGCAGATCGCGCAGCGGCTGCAGCTGGATCACCGCGGCGTCGGCCGGCGCCACATCGACGTCGCCGAGCT
>DASSRF010000506.1:0-2926 GCA_035701945.1 Caldimonas sp.
CGACGCCGGCGCCCGCGCCCGCGCTGCTGCCGCCCGGGTTCTTGCTCAGGTCCCAGGGATTCCGGGTCAGCGCGTGGAAGCTCGACAGCCCCGACGACAGCATCCCGTAGTCGGGCATCGTCGTCTTGCCGAGGATCACCGCGCCGGCCTCGCGCAGCCGCGCCGCAGGCGGTGCGTCGCGCGGCGCAGCGACGAGCTCGGTCGCGGCGGTGCCGAGCGGCACCGGCGTTCCCGCGGTCGCGATGTTCTCCTTGATCATCGCCGGCACGCCTTCGAGCGCGCCGACGTTCTCGCCGGCGCTGACGTGGCGCAGCCACCGCGCCTCGGCCACGCGCGCCGCCGCGAGCGCGGCGTCGCCGTCGAGCGCGTACGTCGCGTGCAGGCGCGGCTCCCACGCGGCGATGCGGTCGAGCACGGCGCGCGTCACCTCGACCGGCGACAGCGAGCGCTCTCGATAGCGAGCGAGCAGCTCGACGGCGGTGAGGTCGTGGAGAGCGGTCACGGCGCGATCGAGGTCATCAGGAACGGTGTCGACACGAACAGCCTGTCATCCTGAGCGAAGCGAAGGATCTCAGTGTCGCGAAGGTCGAGATCCTTCGCTGCGCTCAGGATGACAAAGGGTCAGGAGGACGCGCGCGCGGCCTACTGCCAGGTCAGCGCGCCGAGGTCGTTGGCGAAGATCGGCGAGCTGCTCCACAGGCCCTTCAGGTGCTTGTTCGCGACCGCGAACTGCGGCAGCTGGAACAGGTAGACGTTGACGCAGTCGGTCGCGAGCTGGCGCTGGATGTCGCCGAGGACCTTGAGCCGCGCCTTCGGGTCGGTCGTCGTGTTGTACGTGTTGAGCAGGTCCTTGTACGCCTTCGAGTCGTAGCCGTAGTAGTAGTTCGGGTCGGCGTAGCGGTCGAAGTCGAGCGGCTCGACGTGGCTGATCACCGTCAGGTCGAAGTTGCCCTTGAACGCGCCCGAGAGCCACTGCGCCCACTCGACGTTCTCGATCTTGGCGACGACGCCGACCTTGGCGAGCTCGGCGGCGATGATCTCGCCGCCCTTTCGCGCATACGCCGGCGGCGGCAGCGTCAGCGTCACGTTGAGCGGCGTCTGCACGCCGGCCTCCTTCAGCAGCGCCTTCGCCTTCTCCGGGTTGTACGGGTTGACTCCGGTGAGGTCGACATAGCCGGCGTCGCTCGGCACCATGTGGCTGCCGATCGGCGTGCCGTAGCCCTCCTGCGCGCCGTCGATGATCGCCTTGCGGTCGATCGCGGCGGCGAGCGCGCGGCGGACGCGGACGTCGTCGAACGGCTTTCTCTTGTTGTTGATCGTCATGATCGTCTTGCCCTCGGTGCCGCCGACGGTCACCGTGAAGCGCGGATCGTTCTGGAACTGCTTGAGCGACTCGAGCGCGCCGAAGCGAGGCATGCCGTCGATGTCGCCGGCGAGCAGCGCCGCGACCTGCGCCGCCGGGTCGTTGATGAAGCGAAACGTCACCTTCTTCATCTGCACCTTGGCGGCGTCGCGGAACTGGTCGTTCTTGACGAGGGTGATCGACGACCCCTTCTGCCACGAGTCGAACTTGTACGGGCCGGTGCCGATCGGCCTGGTCGCGGTCGTCGGCGCGCTCTTCGGGTCGAGGATCACCGCCGTGTTCTCGCCCATCCGGAAGAGAAAGTTGCCGTCGGCGTTGTTGAGGACGACGATCACCGTCGACGGATCGGGCGTGTCGACGCGCGCGATGTTGTCGAACACCGCCTTCTTCGCCTTGTTCGTCGACCCCGGAGCCTTGGCGCGCTCGAAGCTGAACTTGACGTCGCTCGCGTCGAACGCCTCGCCGTCGTGGAACTTGACGCCCTTCTTCAGCTTGAACGTGTAGACCTTGCCGTCAGGGTCGATCGTCCAGCTCTCGGCGAGCAGCGGCGTGATCTTGCCGTCCATGTTGATCTTGGTCAGGCCCTCGAGGACGCTCATGTGGACGACCTCGCCGATCGCCGCGGCGGCCGCGGTCGTCGGGTCGAGGCCGGGCGCCGGCTCGAGGACCATGCCGAGGACGACGCTGTCCTTGCGCTGCTGCGCCTGCGCGGGCGGCGCGAAGGCGAAGAGCGCCGCGAGCAGGAGCGCGGTCGCGGACGCGAGGATCGAGCGGTGCAAAGGCATGGCGGGCTCTCCGGCGAACGAGGAGCACCGACTTTACGGGATCGCGCGCTTGGTTTTCTTCGTGCTCTTGCTCTTGACGCTCCTGCCGGCGCGCTTCTCGGCGGGTGCCGCCTGCGGCATCTCGCAGCGGCCGTACGCCGCCGACGAGCGCGCGCGCTGCAGCATCGCCTGCACCGACGGCTTGACCCGCTCGCCGTAGGTCGCCTGCGCGCGCACCGCGGCGTCGCACTGCTGCTGCAGGTCGCCGGTCAGCGCCATCGAGACGAACCAGGCGTTGCGCGCGTCGCGCTCGCGGCCGGTCAGCGCGGCGGCGATCGCGAGCGTCGTCCAGTCCTCGATGCGCCCGGTGGGGAAGCGGTCGTCCTTCAGCGTCAGCGCGAGCAGCGCGAGCTGCCTCGCCGGCTCGGCCTGCGGCCGCGACTCGCTCAGGCGCAGGAGCGCGAGGTGGCCGGCGACCTCGGGGTCGAGCGGGTTGGCGCCGAACGCCTGCGTCTGCAGCCGCAGCGCGCCGGCGACGTCGTGGTCACGGCGGTAGGCGACTTGCGCCGCGTCGTCGAGGCGCTGCGCTTCGATCGCATCGACGGCCGCTCCCGACGGCGGCGCGACGACCGCACGCGCCGACTGCGCCGCGGTGCGGATCTCGCTGCGACGGCGCAGCTCGGGCGGTCGCGCCGCTGCGGCGAGGACCGGGGCAAGCCGCCGCTCGGCGGCTTGGGCGAGGCCGGGCACGCGGTCGCGCATCCAGGCGGCGGCGCTCGCTTCGAGCGCGTCCGCCGCG
>DASSRF010000507.1:0-3953 GCA_035701945.1 Caldimonas sp.
AGGCCGATGCCCCAGATGCCGACCAGCGCCTCGGCGCGGTCGGCGATCAGGAACGCTTCGCCGACCAGGTTCGTCGCCTCGCCTGCGTCGACCGCGCTCCGTCGATGCACGTACTGATCGCGGATCGCGGCAACGACCTCGGGAGCTTCGCCGTCGTGCGCGGCGTAGTAGCTGCCCATGATTCCCTGCAGCTCGGGAAACTCGCCGACCATGTCGGTCAACAGGTCGGCCTTTGCCAACTCGGCGGCGCGGTCGGCGAGGTCGGCATCGGCGCCGATCCGTTCCGCGACCCAACGCGCGATGCGTCGCAGCCGTCGGACGCGATCGCCCTGGCTGCCGAGCTCGCGGTGGTAGACCACCCGATCGAGCTCGGGGACACGCGACGCGAGCGTGCGCTTGCGGTCCTGGTCGAAGAAGAACTTCGCGTCGGCGAGCCGCGGCCGCACGACGCGCTCGTTGCCGGCGACGACGTTCGCCGGATCGGCGGGGCGGACGTTGCTGACGACGAGGAAGCGGCTCGTCAGGCGCCCTTCGCCATCGAGCAGCGGGAAGTACTTCTGGTTCGCCTTCATCGTCAGGACGAGGCACTCGGGCGGCACGGCGAGGAACGCGTCGTCGAAGCGGCACGTCAGCACGTTCGGCCGCTCGACGAGCGCGGTCACCTCGTCGCGCAGCGCGTCGTCGTCGATCGGCGCGAGCCCTTCGCGGCCCGCGGCGGCGGCGAGCTGCGCGTCGATCTCGGCGCGGCGCGCGTCGAAGCTCGCGATCACCGCGCCCTCGTCGCGCAGCTGCGCGGCGTAGCTCGAGGCCTGGCGCAACTCGATCGTCGGCGCCGCCGCCTCGAAGCGATGGCCCTGCGTCGTGCGGCCGGCGTCGAGGCCGAGCGCCCGCACCGCGACGACGTCGCCGCCGTGCAGCGCGACGAGGCGATGCGCGGGACGGACGAAGCTCACCGTCGTCCAGCCGTCGGCGAGCTGGTACTGCATGACCTTCGGAATCGGCAGCGCCGCGAGCGCGGCATCGAGCGCGCGCTGCAGCCCTTCGGCGAGCGTCGCGCCCGGCTCGAGGGTGTCGAGGAAGAGCACCTCGCTCTTGCCGTCGACGCGGCGCTCGAGCCTCGCGACCGCGTCGGCGCCGGCGCCGAGCGCGGCGAGCTTCTTCGTGAGCGCAGGCGTCGGCGCGCCGCCCGACGTCAGACCGACGGCGACGGGCATCAGCTTCTGCGTCACCTGGCGATCGGGGGCGCGATCGGACACGCCTTCGACGACGACGGCGAGTCGCCGCGGCGTCGCGTAGTCGCTGCGGCCGGCGCCGGCGGCGACGAGGCCTTCCTTCTCGAGACGAGCGACGAGGCCCTCGGCGAACGCGGCGCTCAGCTTCTTCAGCGCCTTGGGCGGCAGCTCCTCGACGAGCAGCTCGACCAGGAGTGACCGAACCGCCGTCATGCCGCGCGCTTCTGCTGCAGCTGCGCGATCGTCTCGTCGGCCCAGGCGCGCGGCGCGAGCGGGAAGCCGAGCCGTTCGCGGCTCGCGAGGTAGCTCTGCGCGACGCTCCTCGCGAGGTTGCGGATGCGGCCGATGTAGGCGGCGCGCTCGGTGACGCTGATCGCGCCGCGCGCGTCGAGGAGGTTGAAGCTGTGCGCCGCCTTCAGCACCTGCTCGTACGCCGGCAAGGCGAGCCGGTCGGCCATCAGCGCCTGCGCCTGCCGCTCGTGCGCTGCGAACGCGGCGAGCAGGAACTCGACGTCGCTCTTCTCGAAGTTGTAGGTGCTCTGCTCGACCTCGTTCTGGTGGTAGACGTCGCCGTACTTGAGCTCTCCGGTCCACTGCAGGTCGTAGACGTTCTCGACGCCCTGCAGGTACATCGCCAGGCGCTCGAGCCCGTACGTGATCTCGCCGGTGATCGGCCGGCAGTCGATGCCGCCGACCTGCTGGAAGTAGGTGAACTGCGTCACTTCCATGCCGTTCAGCCAGACCTCCCAGCCGAGCCCCCACGCGCCGAGCGTCGGGTTCTCCCAGTCGTCCTCGACGAAGCGGATGTCGTGCACCATCGGGTCGATGCCGATGGCCTCCAGGCAACCCAGGTAGAGCTCGAGGATGTCGGGCGGCGCCGGCTTGAGGACGACCTGGTACTGGTAGTAGTGCTGCAGCCGGTTCGGGTTCTCGCCGTAGCGGCCGTCCTTCGGCCGCCGGCTCGGCTGCACGTACGCCGCGCGCCACGGCTCGGGGCCGAGCGCGCGCAGGAACGTCGCGGTGTGGCTGGTGCCGGCGCCGACCTCCATGTCGTACGGCTGCAGCAGCGCGCAGCCGCGCTCGCCCCAGTACGACTGCAGGCGCAGGATCAGTTGCTGGAAGGAGAGCATCGGGCGCCCGTGTTGGTCGGCGGATCGGCGGCTCGCGCGGGCCGCGCGACGGCCGCGATTCTAAGGAAGCACCGCAGGCGGCTCGGCTGGCGGCGACGGCGGGAGCGCGTCGCGCGGACGGCGAACGACCCAGAGCAGCGCGACGGCAGCGAGCGCGAGCGGCCAGAGACCGAGGTGCCCCGCCCAGACTGCGAACGGCGTCAGGCCCTGGCGGCCCTGGACGCTGCCTTCGAGGATGCCGACCGTGAACGGCGGCAGCGCGTGCGTGACCGCGCCGCGGTGGTCGATGACGACGGTGGCGCCGGTGTTGGTCGCGCGGATCATCGGCCGCTGCAGCTCGAGCGAGCGCATCCGCGAGATGCGCAGGTGCTGCTCGACCGCGATCGTCTTGCCGAACCAGCCGATGTTGCTGATGTTGGCGAGGATCGTCGGCGCGCCCGCCTCGGGGACGAAGCGCGCCGCGAGCTCCTCGCCGAAGAGGTCTTCGTAGCAGATGTTGGGCGCGACGCGCTCGCCGCCGACGTCGAACGACGGCGCCGCCAGCGGGCCGCGCTCGAAGTCGCCGAGCGGGATGTTCATCATCCGGGTGAACCAGTGGAAGCCGTTCGGAACGAACTCGCCGAACGGCACCAGGTGGTGCTTGTCGTAGCGGTAGAAGCCCTCGGGCAGCTTGCTCGCCTCGGCAGAGATGCCGATCGCCGAGTTGGTATAGCCGTGCACCGCGTCGCCGAGCGGGATGCCGAGGATCGCGGCGCGGCCGGGGACGCGGAAGCGCTCGAGCAGGCCGTGCCACCACGCCTCGTCGAGTTCGTCGGGCATCACCGGGATCACCGTTTCGGGTCCGACGACGAGCTCGCCGCGCGCAGCAAAGATCTGCTGCGCGGTCGCCGCAAGGCCTTCGGCGAGGTACGCCGGCTCGAACTTCTCCTGCTGCGGGACGTTGCCTTGCAGGAGCGAGACCGTGAGCGTTCGCGTCGGCGACGAGAAGTCGACGGCGCCGAGCAGCGCCCCGCCGCCGAGCGCGACCGCGAGCGCACCCGCCGGCGCGATCCAGTTGCGCGCCCGGCCGAGGTCGGCGAAACCGAAGCGCGCGGCGAGCCCGGCGGCGAGCGCGCCGATGCCGTAGACGCCGAGCCACGGCGCGAAGCCCGCGAGCGGCGAGTCGACGTGCGCGTACCCGGTCGCCGCCCACGGAAAGCCGGTGAAGAGGACGGCGCGCGCGAGCTCGGCGAGCAGCCAGGCAGCGGCGAAGCAGACCGCCGAACGTGCCGGCGAGCGCGGGCGCAGGCGAGCGACGACGGCCATCGCGGCGGCGAAGTAGAGCGCGAGGAACGCGGCGAGCGCGAGCACCGCGAGCGCCGCGAGCGGCGCCGCCAGGCCGCCGTAGCGGTGCATGCTGACGAACAGCCACCAGGTCGCCGCGCAGATCCACGCCGTCGCGAACGCGAAGCCGAGCGCCGCGGCGCGGCGCGGCGACGCCGCGCCGACGCGCCAGGCGAGCAGCGCGATCGCCGCCAGCTGCAGCGGCCAGAGGTCGCCGGCGACGAACGCGACCGTCTGCAGCGCGCCGAGCGCCGCGATCGCCGCGAGC
>DASSRF010000508.1:0-2651 GCA_035701945.1 Caldimonas sp.
TGCATCGACACCGCGGCGTCGTAGTCGACCCAGAGGATGTCCTCGCCGCCGGCGTTCCTGCCCATCTCGGCCTGGAAGCGGCCGGCCGGCGTGGTCCGCTCGAACGGCCGGATGTCGGCCATCTTGCGTTCGCCGATTCCCGGCACCGAGTCGTCGCCGTGCGCCAGGCCGAGCAGCACCGGCGCGCTCGCCAGCAACCGGCCCGACGCGTCGAACGCGAACGCGGTCGCGCGGCGCTTGTCGACGATCAGGAACGGCAGCCCGCGTGCGTCGTGCTCGGCGACGACCCAGGCCGCGATCGTCTGCGCATCGGCGCTCAGGTGCGCTGCCGGCGCCGTCCTGACGAGCGCTGCGAGCGACGGCGTCGCGGCCGAAGCCGCGAGCGCGGGCGCACAAGCGACCGCGAGCAACGAAGGAACGAGCCAGCGCCGCGCGAGGCGTTCGATTCGTGTCGGCGGCAGTCGGCACGGCAGCGGCATGCCAGCGTCTGGCAAGCGCTGTTCCCGTCCAGCGTCAGAGTGCGGTCGCGAGCATCACGAAGACGGCAGCCGCCATCACCACCGTCGCCGTCCAGCCGAACCAGCGGTGGCGCGGCGAGATCGTGAAGCGGCCCATCAGGCGCTTCGACTGGCCGATCATCATCAGCACGACCATGATCGGCACCGAGATCACGCCGTTGACGATCGCGCTCAGCACCAGCGCCTTGATCGGGTCGACGTCGAAGAAGCCCATCAGCGAGCCGATGCCGGTCGCGGCGATGATGATCGCGTAGAAGCCTCGCGCTTCGTGAAAGCCGCGCGACAGGCCCGCCTTCCAGCCGAACAGCTCGCTCACCGCGTACGCCGCCGAGCCGGCGAGCACCGGCACCGCGAGGAGGCCGGTGCCGACGATGCCGAGCCCGAAGACGAGGAAGGCGAACTCGCCGGCGACCGGCCGCAGCGCCTCGGCCGCCTGCGCCGCGGTCTGGATGTTGGTGGTGCCGTGCTCGTTCAGCGTCACCGCGGTCGCGACGACGATGCAGAGCGCGATCAGGTTCGACATCCCCATGCCGATGACGGTGTCGAGCTTGATCCGCGACAGGTGCTCGCTCGCGTACGCGCCGTGGTGGCGCAGCGCGTGGGCCTCGGGCCGGCGCCGGCTGTCCTCGACCTCCTGCGTCGCCTGCCAGAAGAAGAGGTACGGGCTGATCGTCGTGCCGAGGACGGCGACGACCATCGCCGCGAAGTCCTTGCCGGTCGCTCCGGCCGGAACATACGCCCACGGCTGGAACGACTCGACGATCGCGCGCCGCCACGGCACCGAGACCGCGAGGACGACGGCGACGTACGCGAACAGCGTCAGCGTCAGCCACTTCAGCACGCGCACCGTCCGCTCGTACGAAAAGAGGACCTGCGTCGCGATGCAGACGGCGCCGAAGGCGAGCACGTAGAGCGGCTGTGGGCCGCCGACGATCAGCTTCAGCGACTCGGCCATCGCGCCGACGTCGGCGGCGATGTTGATCGTGTTGGCGACGACGAGGAGGCCGACCAGCGTCAGCGTCAGCCAGCGCGGGCAGATCTTGTCGATGTTGCTCGCCAGGCCCTCGCTCGTCGCCCAGCCGATCCGCGCCGACAGCATCTGGATGCCGATCATCAACGGGGTCGTCAGGAAGAGCGTCCAGACGAGCGCGTAGCGGAACTGGGCGCCGGCCTGCGAATAGGTCGCGATGCCGCTCGGGTCGTCGTCGGCGGCGCCGGTGATGAGGCCGGGCCCGAGCCTGCTCGCGAGCGCTTGCAGCGGCTCCTCGCGCGGCCGCCGCGGGTCGGCACGCGCCGGCGCCGGCGCGTGCGACTTCGGCGAACGCGTGCGCGCCGGTGCGGCCTTGCCCGCCTTCGCCGTCCTCGCGCCCGCAGCCTTTCGCATCGCCGGTCCTTCCCGCCGGCTAACGCGCGGCGGGCGGATTGTGCCGACGCGCACGACGGCGCGCAGGCTCGCGAAACGGCGCGCAGGCGCGCGGCTAGGCCGCGACGAACTTCAGCGCGAGGCCGTTGTTGCAGTAGCGCTTGCCGGTCGGCGGCGGGCCGTCGTCGAAGACGTGGCCCTGGTGACCGCCGCAGCGCGCGCAGTGGTACTCGGTGCGCGGGACGATGATCTTGTGGTCGACCTTGAACGCGACGGCGCCCGGCAGCGACTCCCAGAAGCTCGGCCAGCCGGTGCCGCTCTCGAACTTGGCCGCCGACGAGAACAGCGGCAGCTCGCAGCCCGCGCAGACGAAGCGGCCCTTGCGCTTCTCGTGGTTGAGCGGGCTCGAGCCGGGCACCTCGGTGCCCTCGAGGCGGAGGACCTGGTAGGCCTCCGGGCTCAGCCGCTGCTTCCACTCCGCATCCGAAAGCTTGAGCGGCTGGATCTGCGACACCTGCGATCTCGCCAGGCGGGGGGCGACTCCGAGGGCGGCGAGCGCGGCGAGGAAGGGACGACGGTTCATGGCGGAAGTCTCTCCGAAATCGATCGCCCTCGGTCGGCGCTGCGGGCAAAACCTTTCGCTGGGCACGCGCCTTTGCTAGCGCGGCGCGACGGCAGACCGGGCGGGCGGCTGCGGCCAGGGATCGAACACGTGCGCATCGACGCGGTGGCGGACCGTGAAGCGCTCCGGCACGTTTCCGGCGAGCCAG
>DASSRF010000509.1:0-3011 GCA_035701945.1 Caldimonas sp.
GCAACGACGCCGAGCGGCTGCTGCGCCGAGCGCTCTCGCTCGCCGCCGCGGCGCCGGCGTCGCTGCCCGACGGGCCGGCGACGACGCGCGACGCCGCCGGCCGCCGCCGCGCCGCAGCCAACGACGACCGCTAGCGGGCGCCCGCCGTGCGGCGAGCGCCGGCCGCCGCGGCGCCCCGCGCCCGGCACGCCGATGTGCCGGACAATCGCGGACCCATGCCGATATCCTCTCGCCTTTTCGCCCAGAGGCGGCGCACGCCGCCGCCGAAAGCCGCCCAGTGAAAGCAGCCGACATCCGTTCGACGTTCCTCAGCTTCTTCGCGTCGAAGGGCCACACCGTCGTGCCGTCGAGCCCGGTCGTTCCCGGCGACGACCCGACCCTGCTCTTCACCAACGCCGGGATGAACCAGTTCAAGGACGTCTTCCTCGGCTTCGACAAGCGGCCGTACGTGCGCGCGGCGACGTCGCAGAAGTGCATCCGCGCCGGCGGCAAGCACAACGACCTCGAGAACGTCGGCTACACCGCGCGTCACCACACGTTCTTCGAGATGCTCGGCAACTTCTCGTTCGGCGACTACTTCAAGAAGGACGCGCTCCGCTTCGCGTGGGAGCTGCTGACCGAGGTCTACAAGCTGCCGGCCGACAAGCTCTGGGCGACCGTCTACGCCGAGGACGACGAGGCGTACGACATCTGGGTCGACGACATCGGGCTGCCGAAGGAGCGCGTCGTTCGCATCGGCGACAACAAGGGCGCGCGCTACGCGTCCGACAACTTCTGGATGATGGGCGACACCGGCCCGTGCGGCCCGTGCAGCGAGATCTTCTACGACCACGGGCCCGAGGTCGCGGGCGGCCCGCCGGGCTCGGCCGAGCAGGACGGCGACCGCTACATCGAGATCTGGAACAACGTCTTCATGCAGTTCAACCGCGACGAAGCGGGCGTGATGCACGAGCTGCCCAAGCCGAGCGTCGACACCGGCATGGGGCTCGAGCGGCTGAGCGCGGTGCTGCAGCACGTGCATTCGAACTACGAGATCGACCTGTTCGTCAAGCTGCTCGCGGCTGCCAAGCGCGAGGTCGATGCCGCCGGCGGCGGCGATTGCGACGCCGACTCGCCTTCGCTCAAGGTGATCGCCGACCACATCCGCGCCTGCAGCTTCACCGTCGGCGACGGCGTCGTCCCGGGCAACGAAGGGCGCGGCTACGTGCTGCGCCGGATCGCCAGGCGCGCGATCCGCCACGGCTACAAGCTGGGCGCGCGGCGGCCGTTCTTCCACCGCCTGGTCGCGATCGTCGTCGAAGAGATGGGCGGCGCCTATCCGGACCTGCGCGTCCAGCAGCAGCGCGTCGCCGCGGTGCTGCAGCAGGAGGAGGAGCGCTTCTTCCAGACGATCGCCAACGGCATGGAGATCCTCGAGTCGGCGCTCGCCGCGCTCGCGCCCGGCGGCACGCTGTCGGGCGACGTCGCGTTCAAGCTGCACGACACCTACGGCTTCCCGGTCGACCTCACCGCCGACGTCTGCCGCGAGCGCGGCGTCGCCGTCGACAGCGCGCGCTTCGAGCAGCTGCTCGCCGAGCAGCGCGAGCGTGCGCGCGCGTCCGCGAAGTTCCGCATGGCGCAGGGCCTCGAGTACAGCGGCGGCGCGTCGACGTTCCACGGCTACGAGACGCTGACGCACGACGCCGCCAGGGTCACCGCGGTCTACGTCGACGGCACCGCCGTCGAGACGGCGCGCGCCGGCGACGTCGCCGTCGTCGTGCTCGATCACACGCCGTTCTACGCGGAGAGCGGCGGCCAGGTCGGCGACACCGGCGAGCTGCGCAACGCCACCGCGCGCATGGTCGTCGAGGACACGATCAAGGTGCAGGCGGCGGTCGCCGGCCACCAGGGCCGCGTCGTCGAGGGACAGATCTCGGTCGGCGACGTCGTCCAGACGAGGGTCGACGCCGAGCGGCGCGCGAAGACGATGCGCAACCACAGCGCGACGCACCTGATGCACAAGGCGCTGCGCGAGGTGCTCGGCGGGCACGTCCAGCAGAAGGGCTCGCTCGTCGACGCCGAGAAGACGCGCTTCGACTTCGCGCACAACGCGCCGCTCACCGACGACGAGATCCGCCGCGTCGAGCAGCTCGTCAACGCCGAGATCCTCGCCAACCACGCCACGTCGGCGCGCGTGATGCCGATCGACGAGGCGCAGAAGCTCGGCGCGATGATGCTGTTCGGCGAGAAGTACGGCGACGAGGTGCGCGTCCTCGAGATCGGCTCGAGCCGCGAGCTCTGCGGCGGGACGCACGTCGCGCGCACGGGCGACATCGGCCTCTTCAAGATCGTGTCCGAGAGCGGAGTCGCCGCGGGCGTGCGGCGCGTCGAGGCGGTGACGGGCGACAACGCGCTGGCGTATTTGCAGTCGCTCGAGTCGACGCTCGGCCGCATCGCCGGCGAGCTGCGCAGCGCTCGCGACGAGGTGCCGGCGCGCGTCGGCCAGGTGCTCGAGCACGTCCGCGCGCTCGAGAAGGAGGTCGCGGCGCTGAAGGGCCGTCTCGCATCGTCGCAGGGCGACGACCTCGCGCAGCGCGCGGTCGACGTCAAGGGGCTCAAGGTGCTCGCGGCGCGGCTCGACGGCGCCGACGCGAAGACGCTGCGCGACACGCTCGACAAGCTCAAGGACAAGCTGAAGACCGCGGTGATCGTGCTCGCCGCCGTCGACGGCTCGAAGGTGCAGATCGCCGCCGGCGTCACCGCCGACAGCACGGCGCGCGTCAAGGCGGGCGAGGTCGCGAACTGGGTCGCCGGCCAGGTCGGCGGCAAGGGCGGCGGCAAGCCCGACATGGCGATGGCCGGCGGCACCGACGCTTCGAAGCTCGACCCGGCGCTCGCCTCGGTGCGGGCCTGGGTCGCCGAGCGCGCCTGATGGGTTTCGCGATCCGCGCCTCGACGCCGGCCGACGACGAGGCGCTGGTCGCGCTGTGGCAGGCCTGCGGCCTGACGCGGCCGTGGAACGATCCGCGCAA
>DASSRF010000510.1:0-12117 GCA_035701945.1 Caldimonas sp.
CACGCACACCTGCCGCCGCAAGTGCGCCTCGCCGCGATCGGCGCAGCCGCGATCGTGCTGCTCGGCTTCGGCTGGCGGCTGCGTCTCAAGCGTCCCGACTACGCGCAGGTGCTGCAAGGCGGCGCCGTCGCGGTGCTCTATCTCACGGTGTTCGCTGCGTTCGGCTACTACAAGGTGCTCGAAGCGATCCCGGCGTTCGTCCTCATGGTCGCGATCGCGGTGCTCGCCGCCGCGCTCGCGGTGCTCCAGGACGCGCGCTCGCTCGCGGTCGTCGGTGCGCTCGGCGGCTTCGCGACGCCGCTGATCGTCTCGACGGGATCGAGCAACCACGTCGCCCTCTTCGCGTACTACCTCGTCCTCGACGCCGGCATCGCGCTCGTCGCATGGTCGAAGACCTGGCGGCTGCTCAACCTGGTCGGCTTTGTCGCAACCTTCATCGTCGCGACCGCGTGGGGCGTGCTCCAGTACCGCCCCGACGACTACGCGACGAGCCAGGCGTTCCTGATCGCGTTCTTCCTCCTCTTCGTCGTCATCCTCGTGCTGCCGGCGCGCCGGCTCGCCGAGCAGCCGGCGCACGGCAACGCCGCGCCGCCGCAGCGCGACGCGTGGGTCAACAGCAGCCTGCTGTTCGGTCTGCCGACGGTCGTCTTCGCGCTCGAATACGGGCTCGTCCGCGACACGCAGTACGGCGCCGCGCTCGCGGCGCTCGCGCTCGCCGCGTTCTACGTCGTCCTCGCCGCCTGGATGCGCAGGCGGCCGCAGCTCGGCCTCACCTTCGAGGCGACGCTCGCGATCGCGACCGTCTTTCTCACGCTCGTGATTCCGTTCGCGCTCGACGAGCGCAGCACCGCAGGTGCCTGGACGCTCGAAGGCGCGGGGCTCGTCTGGATCGGCTTTCGCCAGCGGCGCGGGCTGCCGCGCGTGTTCGGCTACCTGCTGCTGACGATCGCCGCGGTGTCGATGCTGATCGGCCACCTGCGTCACGGCGCGCCGACGGCGATCCTCAACGTCTACCTGTTCAACGGCCTGATGGCGGCGGCGGCGTCGCTCGCGGCAGCGCACTTCGTCGCGCGCGCGCGGCGCGTTGGCACTCTCGCCGAGGGCGAGGACGCGTGCGAGCCGCTGCTGATCGGCTTCGCGACCGCGTGGCTCGTCGTCACGGCGGCGATCGAGATCGATGCGTTCACGCCGCTGCGCTTCGTCGTCGCCGCGGCGCTCGCGTGCGCGAGCGTCGTCGCCGTCGTCTACGCCGCGCTCGCGCGCCGGCTCGACTGGAACGCGATCGCGTGGCCGACGCTCGCCCACGCGGCGATCGCGTTCGCGCTCGCGCTCGTCAGCGCGGCGATGCTCGCCAACCCGTTCGCCAACGGCGGTTGGTGGGCGTGGCCGCTCGCCTTCGCCTCCCATGCGGTCGTGCTTCGGTTCGCATCGCCGGCGTGGCCGCGACCGATCGCGCACGTCGACCACGCGCTCGGCGCGGTCACGCTCGCGCTCGTCGGCGCGCTGCTCGGCCGCGCCGCGACCGCGCACTGGGGCGACGCGGCGAGCGCGTGGCCGTGGCTCGGCTGGCTGGTCGCGCCGGCGCTGCTCCTGCTCGTGCTGCCGCGTCCCGCGACCGCGCGGCTCTGGCCGGTGCGCGCGCTTCCGGAGGCGTACCGCACGAGCGCCGCGACGGTGCTCGCCGCGGGCCTCTGGCTGTGGACGCTCGTCGCCAACGTCGCCTCCGACGGATCGGCGGCGCCGCTGCCGCACGTCCCGTTCCTCAATCCGCTCGACATCGGCATCGGCGTCGCGCTCGCCGCGATCGTGCTCTGGCTGAAGAGCGCGGCGCGTCTCGAGCGCTGGTCGCTCGCGCTGGCGGCTGTCGCGGCGTTCGTGTGGCTGAACGCGATCCTCGTTCGCGCCTTCCACCACTACGCCGGCGTTGCCTACCACGTCGATGCCTGGCTCGCGTCGCTCGCGGTGCAGACCGGGATCACGCTGCTCTGGAGCGCGATCGCGCTGGTCGCGATGTGGCTCGCCGCGGCGCGCGCCGCGCGCGTGCCGTGGGTCGCGGGCGCGGCGCTGCTCGGCGCAGTCGTCGTCAAGCTGCTGGTCGTCGATCTTTCGGGGAGCGGCAGCGTCACGCGCATCGTCTCGTTCATCGGAGTCGGCATCCTCATGCTCGTCATCGGCTATGTCGCCCCGCTGCCCGCCAAGGAGTCGCGCCGTGCCGCGATCTGACCCTGACCGTTCACGCGTCGTGAGCATCGGCGTCCGCGCGTTCGCAGCGCTCGCGCTCGGTGCCGCCGCGGCTGCTGCGGCCGGCGCCGATCCGGCGCCGTACCGCTATCGCGCGCCGATCGTCGTCGAAGCATCGGCGCCGTTCGTCGAGCTCGCGCTGCCGGCGGCCGCGTACGCGCACGTCGAGCAGGACGATCTGCGCGACCTGCGCATCGTCGACGCGCGCGGCGAGCGCGTGCCGTTCGCGTTCCTGCCCTCGCGCGCGACGGTGCACACGAGCGAGCAGGTGCGCGAAGCGACGCTCTATCCGCTGCCGACGCGGCCGAGCGCCGGCGGCGTCTGGCCGTCGCCGGTCGACGTCGTCGTCGACGGCGATCGCATCAGCGTGCACCGCCGCGGAGGCGATGCGACCGTCGCTGCCATGCCGCTCGCGTCGGGCGGCTGGCTGATCGACAGCGGCGAGCCGCGCGCGGGCGTTCCGCCGCCGCGGAGCCTTCGCCTGCGCTGGTCGGGGCCGGCCGAATTCACTGCGACATACACGGTCGAGACGAGCGACGACCTGCGCCAGTGGCGCAGCGCCGGCAGCGGCCAGCTGATGGCGCTGCAGTCGGCGAGCGGCGCGCTGACGCAGCCGGTCGTCGGCATCGGCGCTGCGCCCGCAAGGTTCGTCCGCCTCGTCTGGGCCGACGCCGCGACGGCGCCGCTCGTCACCGGCGCGACCGCGATCGTCGCTGCGCGTCACCAGGTGGCGGTCGAGCCTGCGCGCGAGCTGACGCTGGCGCCGCGCGCATCGGCGAGCGCGATCGCTGGCGATCCGGCGGCCCGGCGCGCGCTCGAGTTCGACCTCGGCGGCGCGATGCCGCTGCTCGACGTCGACCTTCGCTTCGCCTCGGGAACGCACGTCGCGCCGGTGCGCGTGTACGGCCGCACGCGCGGCGACCGGCCGTGGCGAGAGCTCGGCGGCGCCGTCTTCTATCGCCTCGAGCGCGGCAACGACGTCGGCACCTCGCCTGCGGTCGCGCTGCCGGCGACCGTGCGCTTCGTTCGCATCGTTCCCGACGAGCGCGCCGCCGCGCTCGACGCCGCGAGCGTGCGTCTCGTCGTCCACGCGTCGCTCGCGTCGATCGTCTTCGCGAGCCAGGGCGAGCCGCCGTTTCGCCTGCTCGCTGGCTCGGCCGACGCGCCGGCCGGCGCGCTGCCGGTGGCGATGGTCGTTCCCCAGCTCGAGAGCGAGCGCGCGCGCTTCGGCCGTGCCAGCGTCGGCGACTTCACCGCCGATGCCGACGCCGCCCGCGCCGCCGACGACGCCGCGCGCCTCGCGCGGCTGCGTCCGTGGCTGCTCTGGACGGTGCTCGTCGTCGGCGTCGCCGGGCTCGGCGCGCTGGTCTGGCGACTCGCGCGTTCGGGCCCGACGGCGCCGCCGCCGTGATCAGTCGCCGAGAAACTCGCCGACCGGGGTCAGCTCTTCGACGCGATCGCAGACGGTCTTGACGACCATCAGGATCGGCGTGCCGAGGATGAGCCCGGCGGCGCCCCACAGCCAGCCGAACGCGAGCACGCCGACGAACACGGCGAACGGGCTCATCCGGCTCGCGCGGCCTGTCCACCACGGCGTCAGCACGTTGCCGACGACGCCGTGCAGCGCGAACGAGCTCGCGCCGATGAGGAGGCCCTGCTCGATGCTGTCGAACTGGATGAAGCCGGCGAGCGCCGAGGCGAAGCCGAGGACGAGCGCGCCGAGGTACGGAACGAGGTTCGTCACCCCGGCGGCGACCCCCCAAACGGCGGCGTTGTTGAGCCCGAGCAGATGGAAGACGACGCCGACGGCGACGCCGAGGACGACGCTCGTCGCCAGCTGCACGAGCAGATAGCGCTGGATCAGCACGCTCACTTCGTCGAGCGCCTGCACGGTGATCTTCTTCTGGCTGAGGCGCGGGCCCGCGAGCTTGACCATCTTGCGGCGGAACGTGTCGCCCGACGCGAGCAGGAAGAGCGTCACGAAGACGACGATCGCGAGCTGGCCGAGGAAGACGAAGATGCCGATCGTCCCCGACCACAGGTACTCGCGCACGCTGAACGCCGGCCGCTCGACGACGACGCGCGTCGCCGCACGCGGAGGCTCGGCGACGATCGGCGTCAGCGCCCGTGACGATCGCGTCTCGCGCGCGCTCGTTCGCGATCGCGAAGCTTCTGTCGCCGTCGACGCCGCGGCCGATGCCGCTGCCGAAGCGGCAGCCGACGCCGCCGCGGACGCCGCCGCCGCCTCGGCAGCGTGCGCCGCCTGCTCGAGCTCGGCGGCGGCCTGCTGCACCTTGTCGATCGGCAGTCCGGCGGTCTTGTGGCCCTCGACGCTCTGGCGCAGCTTCTGCGCGGCGCGCGGCAGGTTCTCGATCATCGCGGTCGCGTCGTCGGCGAGCGAAGCGAATCCCCAGATCACGATCGCGATCACGCCGCCGAGCACGAGCACCGCACCGACGGCGCGCGGCAGCCGCCAGCGCTGCAGCCGATCGACCGCGGGAGTCAGCGCATAGCTGAACATGACGCCGAGCAGGATGGGCACCAGGATCGGCCGCGCCCACTGCAGCGCGAAGATGCACGCGAGGACGCTGAGGACGACGAGCGAGAGGCTGCGGACGTCGACCGGCATGTGCAGGTGGACGCGCTCGGGCTCGGCGGCCGCCGCATCGGCCGCTTCGATCTCCTCCTCTGCTCGCTTCTTCGACGCCGTGCTCATCTTTTCGATCGCTGGACTCCGCTCGACGATGCTAAGCGGCGGCTCCCGGCAGCGCCGATCCGTCGGTCGCGAGCGCGATGTAGTGGCGCGCGAGCTCGGGCGGCTGCGGCGAGTCGAGCAGCGCGCACGTCATGCGCAACGCGTCGGCGGAGAGATCGGTGAGGCGGCTGAAGCGGCTCTGCGCGAGCGCGGTCGCGACCCAGGTGCGGATCACGACCGGACGCTGCATCCACGAGAGCGTCTGCAGCCGTTCGAGCGTCTCGACCATCGCCGCTGCCTTCGGCGGTTGCCGCGCGGGAATCTCGAACCCGGGAAAGCTCGCCATCACTGCCCGGTACCACGCGTCGCCTTGCGGCGCATCGGCGACGTCGCCCGGCACCATGCGCGACAGGAACGCGGTGTAGGCGGCGACGCTGCCGATGTCGGACTCGAGCCACTCGACTTCGTCCGGATGCGCCTCCGGTCGCGCCGCGAGCGGCGCCGCCTCGCCGAGGCCGCGCCTGAGCGTCAGCCAGTGCAGGCGATCGATCGGCCGGGCGACGCCGCGCGACTCCATGAGCCTGCGCGCAGCGAGCAGCAATTCCTTGCGCGCCGCGAGCGGCTGCGCGGCCATGCGCGCGAGCAGCAGCTCGAACCAGGGCAGCCGCGACGCGCCCGAGAGGCTCGTCGCGTGCGCGCACAGCGCCTCTGCGCCGGCGAGCTTGCCGACCTCGATCTGCCACGCGCGCAGCGCGCGCTTGCTGCCCGGCGGCAGCAGCAGCGCGAGCAGGACGGCGCGCAGCTCGCCGGGGCCGTGCACGCGCGCGAGACGATCGGCGACGGCGACGTCGCTGGCGGGCGCTGCGGCGGCGGCGTGGGGGTCGCTCATCGCCGCGTCCGGCGCCTCAGAACGCCGCTGCCGGACGGAAGCTGAACAGCTGCGCCACGAGCACGGTCGGAAACTGGCGGACGCTCTCGTTGTACGCCGCGACCGCGCTGTTGAACTCGGCGCGCGCGAACGCGAGCGCGCTGTCGCTCGTCGCGAGCTGGGTGTTGATTTCCGGCAGGTCGGTGCCGGCGAGTGCCTGCACGGGCAGGTGGGCGCGCGCCTCGGCGAGGATGTCGTCGGCGACGCGCAGGCTCGTCACCGCCCCCGCCGCCCCGGGCCGGGCCCGCGCGTGCTCGCGCGCCGCGTCGGCCTGCCGGCACGCCGCGCGCAGCGCCTCGTGGCGCGGCGCCGCGGCGGCGAGCGCGCCCGCGAGCAGCTCGAGCTGGCGCTCGAGCAGCGCCTGGCGCTGGCGGTAGCGCTCGTCGACGGCGGCGAAGCGCGCGACGAGGTCGTTGCGCAGGCGAACGAGGCGGTTGTACGCGCCGACGATCCAGAACACGAGGATGGCGACGATCGCGGTCACGGTGCCCTGCGTCGTCGTCATCGCCGCACCGCGCGAGCGCTTCAGCTCGCGAGCCAGGCCTGGTAGCCCTTGCCGCGCAGGTCGCACGACGGGCACATGCCGCAGCCCCAGCCCCACTCGTGGCGGTGCTCGTGATCGCCGAGATAGCACGAATGCGAGTGCTCGACGACGACCTCGATCAGCGGCTCGCCGCCGAGCTTCTCGGTCAGCGCCCACGTCTCGGCCTTGTCGAGCCACATCAGCGGCGTGTCGATCGTCACGCCCCGGTCCATGCCGAGGCTGAGCGCGACCTGCAGCGACTTGAGCGCGTTGTCGCGGCAATCGGGATACGCGGAGAAGTCGGTTTCGCTCATGCCGCCGACGAGCACCGAGAGGCCGCGGCGATCGGCGACGGTGGCGGCGAAGGTGAAGAAGAGGAGGTTGCGGCCGGGGACGAAGCTGTTGGCGAGACCGCCGGCGTTCATCTCGCTTTCGCGCTCGGCGGTCGGGCGCGTGCCGCCGATCTGGTCGAGCATCGTGAGGTCGAGGACGTGGTCTTCGCCGAGCCGCGCCGCCCAGTGCGGGAAGCGCCGGCGCAGCTCGGAACGCACCTTGAGCCTGCCGTCGCGCTCGTGCGGCCTGCGCTCGGCGTTGTCGAAGCCGACCGTCTCGACGCGGGAGTAGCGCTCGAGCGCGTAGGCCAGACAGACCGTCGAGTCCTGGCCGCCCGAGAAGAGGACGAGCGCCGAGCGCGGATCGAGGCGGGTCGTCGCCATCGCGATCGTCAGCGGCGCAGCTCGCCGTTGCCGAGGACGATCCACTTCAGCGACGTCAGGCCTTCGAGGCCGACCGGGCCGCGCGCGTGCAGCTTGTCGGTCGAGATGCCGATCTCGGCGCCGAGGCCGTACTCGAAGCCGTCCGCGAAGCGCGTCGACGCGTTGACCATGACGCTCGCCGAGTCGACCTCGCGCAGGAATCGCTCGGCGGCGGCGTGCGAGCCGGTGACGATCGCGTCGGTGTGGTGCGAGCCGTAGCGGTCGATGTGGGCGAGCGCGGCGTCGAGCGAGTCGACGACCTTGATGCTGATGATCTTCGCGAGGTACTCCTCGGACCAGTCGCTCTCGCTCGCCGGCACCAGCTTCGCGCCTTCGACGCGCGCGAGCGCCGCCAGCGCAGCGGCGTCGCAGCGCATCTCGATGCCCTTGTTCGCGAACGTCGCGCCGATCATCGGCAGGAAGCGCTCGGCGACCGCGGCGTGCACCAGCAGCGACTCGGCGGCGTTGCACGGGCTCACCTTCTGCGTCTTCGCGTTGTCGACGATCGCGACGGCCATCGCGAGGTCGGCGTCGGCGTCGACGTAGACGTGGCAGTTGCCGTCGAGGTGCTTGAGCACCGGAACCTTCGCTTCGCGCGCGATCCTCTCGATCAGGCCCTTGCCGCCGCGCGGAATCACGAGGTCGACCGACTCGGGCGACGCGATCAGGTGGCCGACCGCGGCGCGGTCGGTGGTCGCGACGAGCTGCACCGCATCGGGCGGCAGGCCGGCGTCGGCGAGCGCGCTCTGGACGATCTTCGCGAGCGCCAGGTTCGACGCCAGCGCTTCCGAGCCGCCGCGCAGGATGCACGCGTTGCCGCTCTTGATCGCGAGCGACGCCGCTTCGATCGTCACGTTCGGGCGGCTCTCGTAGACCATCGCGAAGACGCCGATCGGGACGCGCATGCGGCCGACGCGGATGCCGCTCGGCTGCTGGCGCAGCTCGATGACGTCGCCGATCGGATCGGGCATCGCCGCGATCTGCTCGCAGCCGAGCGCGACGGTCTCGATCGCGCCGCGGTCGAGCGTCAGCCGTTCGACGAGCGGTGCGGCGAGGCCGGCCTCGCGTGCGGCGGCGACGTCGCCGCCGTTGACGTCGACGAGCGCGTCGGCGCTGTCGCGCAGGCGGCGGGCGAGCGCGCGCAGCGCCGCGTTGCGCGCGCCGACCGACGACGCCGCCAGGGCGCGGCTCGCGGCACGCGCGAGCGATCCCATGTGGGCGACGGTTGCCTGCAGGTCGGCCGGGGTCATGGCCGGCATTGTTTCAGAGTCGCCGGCTCGGCCGGGGTGCCGGTCTTCCGCGCCGTCGCCGTCGCGCCGCGACCGATTTGGCATCCGCGCACGTCGCGTGCGGCACGAACGCGGTGCTGCGCGCCGCCGCGCGTCAGACGCCCGACGGATACGTCTCGGGCGCGTCGGCCTCGGCGGCGGTCGCGAGGCGGTCGAGCGGCTCGAGCGCGAGCGTCGCGTCGAGATGGATCATGGCGTCGAACTGGCGCGGCAGCCGGGTCTGGAAGTAGTGGCTGTGGCGCTCGGTCTCGGGGCGGTAGATGACCCCGATCGCACGCTGCAGGCGCGGCGCGGCGAGCGCCTTCGCGAGCTCGTCGTTGCCGCGCAGGACGAGGCGGAAGCGCTTGTGGCCGACCTCGTGGAAGAGCGCTTCGTAGCTGCCTTCGAGGCCCGGGCGGACCTGCTTCGTCTCTGCCGGCTCGTCCCAGTCGCTCGCCGCAGTGACGGTGCCGTGGTGGGTCGAGAAGCCGACCAGCGCCGCCGCGGCGCCGTGGCGCTCGCGAACGAGCTGGCCGAGGTTGAGCTCGCCGCCCTCGCCCATCTCGGTCGCGCGGGCGTCGCCGAGGTGCGAGTTGTGTGCCCAGACGGCGAAGCGCGCCGGGCGGCCGCGGCGCCGCGCGAGGTGCGCGCCGAGGGCGTCGAGCGTCTCCGCCATGTGGCGGTCGCGCAGGTTCCACGACGACACGCGCGAGCTGAACATCGCGCGGTAATAGGCCTCGGCGTTCTTCACCAGGCGCGCGTTCTGTTCGGCATGGAAGAAGGCGTCGGCGTCGCCGTCGGCAAGGCCGCGCGAGACCTCGCCGCCCTTCGCGACGAGCTCGCGCAGCTGCGCGAGCACCGCCTGCTCGCAGCTCGTCTCGAGGTCGAACCGGGTCGCGTAGCCGTACGCCTGGCTGTCCTCGGCGAAGCGCTCGAAGCAGCTGTAGCGGTCGCGCGCCCGGCGCGCCGCGGCAGGATCGACGCGGTCGAGGTAGGCGAGCACGGCCTGGATCGACGTGAACAGGCTGTACAGGTCGAGGCCGTAGAAGCCGACCTGCGCCTCGCGCGGCAGCGCCGCGTTGTGTGCGCGCAGCCATTCGACGAACTCGACGACGACGGTGTTGCGCCACATCCAGGTCGGAAAGCGCTCGAAGTCGGCGAGCGCGGCAGCGGCGCTGGCGTCGTCGCCGAAGCCGCGGACATAGCGGTTGACGCGGTAGGCGTCGGGCCAGTCGGCCTCGACCGCGACGGCGTCGAGGCGGCGCTCGACGATCAGCCGCCGCGTCAGCGCGGCGCGCTCGCGGTAGAAGTCGTCGCTGCCGTGCGATGCCTCGCCGATCAGCGCGAAGCGCGCGTTCGCGAGCAGCTCGAAGAGGCCGTCGTCCTCGGCCACCGAGCCGGCGAGCGCGACGGCGTGGCGCTGCACGGCGGCGAGCGCCGGGGCAGAGGAGCGCAGTGTGGTGAACGGCATGGCGGGGCGCGTCGCGCGGCGACACGTCCGTCGACCGCGGCAAGCGGCATTCCTGTCCGGAGCCCGCGCTCGCGGGGTCTCAGCCGATCTCGGCCTGCCGGATGCACGCGGCGGCGTGGGCATCGCGCGCGGGCTCGAGCGGCGGCACGACCTCGGCGCAGCGCCCGATCGCGTACGGGCAGCGGGTGCGAAAGACGCAGCCCGACGGCGGTGCGAGCGGCGACGGCAGCTCGCCGGCGAGCGCGCTCCTCGCCGCGCGCGCGAGCGCGGCCTCGCCGCGGGCGGCGTCGACGCGCGGCGTGCTCGCGAGCAGCGCGCGCGTGTACGGATGGCGCGGCGCGGCGAAGAGCGCGGCCTTCGGCGCCCGCTCCATGACGCGGCCGAGGTACATGACGACGACCTCGTCGGCGATCCGCTCGACGACGGCGAGGTTGTGCGAGATGAAGAGGTAGGCGATGCCGGTCGACTCCTGCAGGTCCATCAGCAGGTTGAGCACCTGCGCCTGCACCGAGACGTCGAGCGCCGAGACCGGCTCGTCGGCGATGACGAGGCGCGGCTCGAGCATCAGCGCGCGCGCGATCGCGACGCGCTGCCGCTGGCCGCCCGAGAACATGTGCGGATAGCGGCGGTGGTGCTCGGCGGCGAGGCCGACGCGCGCGAGCATCGCGCGGGCGCGTTCGCCGCGCTCGGCGCGGGTCAGCGCGGTGTTGATCGCGAGCGGCTCCTCGAGCGCCTGGCCGACTCTCTTGCGCGGGTTGAGGCTCGCGAACGGGTTCTGGAAGACCATCTGGACGTGCTTGCGCAGCGCGGCGCGCGTCGCCGCGTCGGCGCGGGTCGCGTCGACCCCGGCGATGACGACGCGGCCCGACGTCGGCGTCTCGAGCATCGCGATCTGCCGCGCGAGCGTGCTCTTGCCGCAGCCCGACTCGCCGACGACGGCGAGCGTTCGCGCCGGCGCGAGCACGAGCGAGACGTCCTCGAGCGCACGCACCGTTCCGCGCTTGCCGAATGGTCCCGCCGCGACCGGGTAGTGCTTGCTGAGGCCGAAGGTCTCGAGAACGTTCCTGTCATCCTGAGCGTCAGCGAAGGATCTCGTCGCCTCCATGGGCAGAGAGCCTTCGCTTCGCTCGGGATGACCGAGGTCGGAGGGCATCACGGCCGCGGCTCGGCGCCGAGCGGGTAGTAGCAGCGCGCGAGGCTCGCGCCGACCGCGAACAGCGGCGGCCGGCTGGCACGACAGCGCTCGCGCACGTACGGGCAGCGCGGCGAGAGCAGGCAGCCGGCCGGACGGTCGTAGGCGCCGGGGACGACGCCGGGCAGCGACGCGAGCCGGCGTTTGCCGGCGTTGCGCTCGGGAAGCGATGCGAGCAGCGCTTCGGTGTACGGATGGCGCGGCGTCGCGAACAGCTCCGCCGCGGTCGCGCTCTCGACGATCTGGCCGGCGTACATGACGAGGACGCGCTGCGCGACCTCGGCGACGACGCCGAGGTCGTGGGTGATGAGGACGAGCGCCATGCCGCGCTCGCGCTGCAGGCGCAGCAGCAGCGCGAGCATCTGCGCCTGCACGGTGACGTCGAGCGCCGTCGTCGGCTCGTCGGCGATGACGAGCCGCGGGTTGCACGCGATCGCCATCGCGAGCATGACGCGCTGGCTCATGCCGCCCGAGAGCTGGTGCGGGAAGACGTCGAGACGGCGCTCGGCGTCGGCGATCTCGACGTCCTTCAGCAACTGCAGCGCCCGAGCGCGCCGCGCCCGCCGCGATCCGCCCTCGTGCAGCGCGATCGCCTCCATCAGCTGGAACGCGACCGTGAACGACGGGTTGAGGCTCGTCATCGGGTCCTGGAAGATCATCCCGATCTCGCCGCCGAGGAGCGCGCGTCGCTCGCGTTCGGGCAGGCGCTGCAGGTCGCGCCCTCCGAACGCGAGCCGCTCCGCGTGCACGCGCCCCGGCTCGTCGACGAGGCCGAGCACCGAGAGCGCGGTGACGCTCTTCCCTGACCCCGACTCGCCGACGATGCCGACGACCTCGCCCGCGCCGACCGAGAAGCTGACGTCGTCGACCGCGACGAGCGTCGTCTCGCCGGCCGGGAACTCGACGGTGAGCCGATCGACCTCGAGCAGCGTCATCGATCCGCAACGCTCGCGGAAAGCGGCCCCGCAGGGGCCGGCCCCTCCCGCTTGGCGGGAGGGGAGCGAAGCGGGGAGGGTGCAACCCTGTTCGGCGCAGCCGAGGCTG
>DASSRF010000511.1:0-8566 GCA_035701945.1 Caldimonas sp.
CGGCGAGACGACCGCGCCGTTCGAGCCCGAGGCGGGTGCCTACGACGCCGCTTCCGGGCACGGCCATGCGCACGACGGTCACGATCATTCGCACGATCACGACCACGACCACGACCACGACCACGGTCATGGCGACGAGCACGATCGCGGACACGATCACGCGCACGGCCACGACCATGCCCATGGGCACGCCGATGCCCGCGATTCGAAGCGACGCTGATGACCTCGTCGGTTCGCCGTTCGCGCCGCGCATCGCCGCTCCGCCGGGAGCGCACCCGCAGCATTCGCCGGCGCGACGAGGCGCCGCTCGCGACGGCCTCGCTGCTGCAGCTGATCCGGCTCGCGTCGCCGAGCCTTCCGGTCGGCGGCTTCAGCTATTCGGAAGGCATCGAGTCGGCCGTCGACGCCGGCCTCGTCGCCGACGAGGCGAGCGCGCGCGCCTGGCTCGTCGACCAGCTCGAGCTCGGCATCGGCAGGAGCGATCTGCCGGTCGCAGCGCGGGCGCTCGCGGCCTGGCGACGCGGCGACCGCGATGGCGTGGCGTCGTGGAACGCCTGGCTCGCGACGACGCGCGAGACGAGCGAGCTGCGCCGCCAGAGCGAGCAGATGGGGCGCTCGCTCGCGCAGTGGCTGCGGCAACGCGACGGCGCCGGCGAATGCGTCGCCTTCCTCGAAGCGCTCGCGCCGGCGCCGCTGTGGCCGGTCGCGTTCGCGCTCGCCACCGCCGACAGCGGCGCGCCGACGCACGCCGTCCTCGCGACGTTCGCCGCCGGCTGGGCCGAGAACGCGACGCAGGCGGCGCTGAAGGCCGTTCCGCTCGGCCAGGCAGCGGCGCAACGCATCCTCGCTGCACTGTCGACGGCGATCCCCGCGACCGTCGATCGCGCGCTCGCGATGGCGACGAGCGAGCTGCAGGCGTTCGCGCCGATGCTCGCGATCCTCTCGTCGCGGCACGAAGAGCAGTATTCGCGGCTCTTCCGCTCGTGACAGCGAGCCGCCGACGATGAGCCCGCTCCACCACATCGCTCGCCGCACTCGGGTGCTGCCGCCGCTTCGCGTCGGCGTCGGCGGCCCGGTCGGCTCGGGCAAGACAACGCTGGTCGAGATGCTCTGCAAGGCGATGCGCGACCGCTTCGACCTCGTCGTCGTCACCAACGACATCTACACCAAGGAAGACCAGCGGCTGCTCACCGTCGCCGGCGCGCTCGACGCCGAGCGGATCCTGGGGGTCGAGACCGGCGGCTGCCCGCACACGGCGATCCGCGAGGATGCGTCGATCAACCTCGAGGCGATCGACCGCATGCTCGCGAAGTTTCCCGACGCCGACATCGTCTTCGTCGAGAGCGGCGGCGACAACCTGGCGGCGACGTTCAGCCCCGAGCTGTCGGACCTGACGATCTACGTGATCGACGTCGCCGCCGGCGAGAAGATTCCGAGGAAGGGCGGCCCGGGGATCACCAAGAGCGACCTCTTCGTCATCAACAAGACCGACCTCGCACCGCACGTCGGCGCCAGCCTCGACGTCATGCGCGCCGACACGCTGCGCATGCGCGGCACGAAGCCGTTCGTGATGACCAACCTGAAGACGCGCGACGGCCTCGCCGAGATCGTCGCGTTCATCGAGCGGCGCGGCATGCTGCAGCCGGCGACGCGCGCTCGCTGAGCCGCGTCAGTCCCAGCCGCCGTCGGATCCGCCGCCGAAGTCGCCGCCGCCGGCGTCCCAGTCGCCGCCGTTGCCGAAGTCGATCGGCCGGTCTTCGAGCGCGCTGCTGCCGGCGTCGGACGGTTCGAAATAGCCCGGGCCCGCGTTGGCGTCGTCGGCGCCGCGCTCGCCGCGCCGGTGCAGCAGCTCGCTCGCGAGCATTCCCGCAGCGACGCCGCCGGCCGCGGCCAGCCCCGTGCCGAGCATGCTGCCGCGCTGCGGCGGATAGCCGGGCGGCACCGCGCCGGGGCCGTAGCCGCCGGGTCCGTACGGGCCGGGAGCACCGGGTTGGCCAACGCCGCCGCCGTAGCCGGGGTTCGAGGCCATCGCGGCGTTGCGGCTGCGCGAAAAGCCGCGCCAGAGCAGGACGCCGACGACGACGAGCCCGACCAGCCAGATCCAGCTCGGGATTCCAGGTGCCGTCGCCGGCGCCGCGTTCTGCGCCCGGCGGACGTCCTGCCCAGGACGCGCTGCCGGACGCTGCGCCTGCAGCAGCGCGGCTTCGAAGGCGCGGAACTTCTCCGGGTCGGTGAACTTGACGTCGGGATCGATGACGCGCGCCTTCTGCGCCTCGGCGGCGGCGAGCGCGACCTTGCCCTGGTGGGCGAGGATCTCGGCGTAGACGTAGTGGGCCTTGGCGCTGCCCGGCTTGGCGTCGACGACCTCGCGCATCATCGCTTCGGCCTGCGCGTAGCGGCCCGCGTGCACCTCGGTCTCGACCTCCTGCAACGTGGGCAGCGCCCACGCCATCGCAGCGAACGCGGACAGCAACGCGGCGAGGATCCATTTCTTCATCGCACTTCTCCTTCGGCCGGCGGCACCGACCCGCCCACGGCCGGCAAACTGGCGGCCCGGCGACCGCTTTCAAGTCGGCGCTCGCGATCTTCTCGCGGCGGCGTTCGCCACGCCGGCCGGCCCTCGGCGCCGAAGGGTGGATTCAGCAGGACAGCCGGCGCGACGCCCGCGCGACGGCTGTCGAGAATCTGCGGCGCGCGCGATCGCGACGAGGAGGTTCGATGGGCTTCACGGTGCTCTTCCTGCTCCTGCTGGTGACGGCAGGCTGGTGGCTGCACAGCCGCTGGTCGGCGCTGCGCGATGCGCAGGAGGCGCGTCGCGAGGCCGAGCTGATGATGGTCTTCGAGGCGCGCTCGAAGATGCCCGGCAAGCCGATCAAGACGACGCCGGCAGCAGCGAGCGACTTCTATCCGACCCTGCCCGAGGAGTCGCAGCCCGCGCCCGCCGCGACCCGGCCTGGCGCCCTGCCCCGCGAACGCCGACCCGGACGACTGCAGTAACTGCCAGCGGCGAACCGCCGCCAGGCGGATCAATCGAGCTTGCGGTCCTCGCTCTTCGCCTGCTGCATGGCCTCGGGCTCGACGTCCTCGGCGGCGCGGTTGAGGCGAACGAAGACGCCCCACGCCGCAAGCAGCGCGGCGACCCCGGCGACCGCCGAGGCAGCCTCGGGGAGCAGCGCCATGTCCTCGTGGAGCGCCTTCATCGTCGCGACGAGCCCCTCGATCGCGAGCGCCACCACGACGACGACGACGAAGCGCGACAGGAACCGCCTCACCCGCGTCGGCGCGCTCACGTGCGCTTCGCGGATGACCTCTTCCTCGGCGATCGTCTGCGCGACCTGAAGCGAGACGACGGCGACGGCGACGATTCCCATCGCCTCGATCAGCGCGACCGCGACCGCACCGTCGAAGCGGCCGCCGAAGACCGCGACCCACGAGGTGCGGACGGCGACGGCGAGAAGGAGGAGGCTCAGCACTGCGAAGGCGACGGCGAACGCCGCGTGCACGGTCGCGAACGCGCGCAGGATGAGCTTCATCGGCGCCGGCGCGGCAAGCCGCGCGCCCGCGCCCTTCAGGTCAGCTGGACGTGCCGCTGCGTCTGGCCCCAGGAGAAGTCGGCCTCGAGACGCGGCTCGAACTCGATGCTCGCGCAGACGCACGGCGACGCTGCGACGACCGGAACGACGTGCGCGAAGACGTGGACCTTGCCGCAGCCGGTGCAGCGCCACGACGAGCTGCGGGCGAAGAAGCCCGCGGTCTGCGCCGGCGTCATCACCAGCCCGATCTCGCCGGAAGCGGTGTCGTCGACCGCGCCTTCGGCAAGCGGACCTTCGAGCGAACGTCCTCGCAGCGCGAGCACCGCACGGCTCCACTGCAGTACCGCTTCCCTCGCCGCCTCGATCCGATCCATGGCCGATCCCTCGCTGCCGCGACGATACCGGGTGCGCCGGCCGCTGTCTGCGCCGGCAGTCCGCCCGCCCCCGGGTCAGGGGGTGCGGGCGATGCGCACGACCGCACGTAATCGCCGTGTATCCGCGACGAATCCGCAAGGCAAAAGTCGGGCCCGGACCGTCCGCCACGCCGATGCGCTGCCTACACTGCCGCCATGACGACCGCCGGGCCGGCCAGCTGGGATCCGCACGCGCGCACCTTGCACCGCGTCGCGCTGGCGGCCGCGAAGCCCGCCGGGCCGTCGCTCTTCGCCGACTTGCTGCGCGAGGTGACGGCGAGCCTCGGCGCCGCTTCCGGCCTCGTCGCCGTCTTCACCGACGAGACCCGGACCCGCGTGCGCACGATCGCGTCGATCCTCGACGGCAGGCTGCTCGCGCCGTTCGAGTACGGCCTCGCCGGCTCGCCGTGCGAGCAGGTCACGGGCACCGAGTTCCGCCACGTCGCGAGCGGCCTCGCCGACGAGTTCCAGGCGACCAGCCTGTTCGCCGCCAAGGGAATGGATTCGTACGCGGCGTATCCGCTGTGCGACAGCCACGGCGAACGGCTCGGCCTGCTCGCGGCGATGGATCGCGGCCCGCTCGCCGACGTCGCGCTCGCCGAGGCCGTCCTCAAGATCGTCGGCAACCGCATCGCCGGCGAGCTCGAGCGCGCGCGGCGCGACGGTGTTCGCCGAGCTCGTCCGCTCGCTCGCCGCGATCCTGCACGTCGATGTCGCCTTCATCTCGCGCCCCTCCGCCGTCCCCGAAACGATGGAGGTGCTCGCGATGCAGGTCGACGGTGCGCCGATGCCGATCGAGCGCTACGAGCTCGCCGGCAGCCCCTGCGCGGGCGTCCTCGACCAGGGCTTCCGGGTCCATCCCGAGCGCATGTGCGAGCTCTTCCCTGACGACCCGGTGCTGCGCTCGATCGGCATCGAAGGCTACGCCGGCTACCCGCTCAACGACCTCGGCGGCGCGACGCTCGGCCTGGTCGCGATCTCGTCGCGCCGGCCGCTGACGCGACTCGACCGGATCGAGTCGGTGATGCAGGTCTTCGCCGTCCGCGCCGCCGCCGAGATCGAGCGGCTGCGGGCCGACGCGACGCTGCGGACGTCCGAGGAGAGCTACCGGACGATCTTCGCGTCGATCGAGGACGGCGTCGTCGTCCACGACTGGGACACCGGGACGCTGGTCGACGTCAACCCGAAGGCGTGCGAGACGGCGGGTTTTCGCCGCGAGGACGTCCTCGGCGCGCCGCTCGCGATCTTCTGCTCGCGCCGCGAGCCCTACACCGAGGCCGAGGCGCTGCGCTACCTGCAACTCGCCCGCGAGGGACGCTGCCCCCCGTTCGAATGGCGCGGGCGCAGGCCCGACCGCTCGGCGGCGTGGTACGAGGTGCGGCTGAAGGCGGTCTCGATCGGCGGCGTTCCGCGCATCCTCTCGATGAGCCGCGACATCACCGAGAAGAAGAACGCCGAGGAAGCGCTGAGGCTGCGCGAGGAGCAGTACCGCGCGATCTTCGAGGCGGCGTCGGATGCGTTCGTGCTGCGCGACGCCAATCTCGACATCGTCGACGCCAATCCGGCGTTCCTGCAGCTCTACCGCTTCACCCGCGAGCAGCTGGCGACGCGCGGCGGCTACCCGTCGACGTTCCCGGCGAGCTACGTCAGCGAGCGCCGCCAGCGCATCGAGCGCGCGCTCGCCGGCGAGGAGTCGCGGCTCGAGACGATCGCGCTGCGCCCCGACGGCACGACGTTCGAGGCCGACATGCGCGTGATCCCGGTGCGCTACCGCGGCGAGCCGCACGTCCTCACCGTCGTGCGCGACATCACCGAGCGCCGGCAGCGCGAGCGCGAGCTGCAGAAGAGCGAGGCGCGCCTGCGCGCGACCGTCGAGGCGGCGTTCGACTGCATCATCACCATGGACAGCGAAGGCCGGATCGTCGAGTTCAACGCCGCCGCCGAGCGCTGCTTCGGCTACGCGCGCGCCGACGTGGTCGGCCGCGTGCTCGCCGACGTCATGATCCCCGAGCGGCTGCGTCCCGGCCACCGCGAAGGCCTGCGCACGTTCGCGCACAGCGGCCAGGGCCCGTTCGTCGGCCGTCTCGTCGAGACGACGGCGATGCGCGCCGACGGCAGCGAGTTCCCGGTCGAGCTCGCGATCGGCGTCGCTGCCGCTGCCGACGGCAACATCTTCGTCGGCCACCTGCGCGACATCACGGCACGAAGGCAGGCCGAGACCCAGCGCAGCGAGCTCGAGAGCCAGCTGCGCCAGGCGCAGAAGATGGAAGCGATCGGCCAGCTCACCGGCGGCATCGCGCACGACTTCAACAACATCCTGACCAGCGTGACCGGCTACGTCGTGCTGGCGAGCGAACGCGCCGAGCGGCTCGGCGCCCCCGACCTCGTCCGCCAGCTCGCGCAGGCGCACCTGGCCGCGCAGCGTGCGCGCGACCTCATCTCGCAGATGCTCGCGTTCGCGCGCCGGCAGCGCAGCGAGCGGCGGCCGCTCGCGCTCGCCGCCGAGCTGCGCCAATCGGCGCAGCTGCTGCGCTCGACGCTGCCGAGCTCGGTCGAGCTGCACACCGCGTTCGACGCCGCGGCGCCGGCGGTCGTCGGCGACTCGGTGCAGATCGAGCAGGTGCTGTTCAACCTCTGCATCAACGCGCGCGACGCGATCGAGGGCGCCGGCGCGATCCGGATCGGCCTCGCCAGCGAGCACGTCGCCGAGCGCGCCTGCGCGTCGTGCCGCGCGCCGCTGCGCGGCGCCTGGGTCGCGCTCTCGGTCGCCGACACCGGCGGCGGCGTCGCCGATGCGGTCCGCGAGCGCATGTTCGAGCCGTTCTACACGACCAAGCCGGTCGGCCGCGGCTCGGGGATGGGGCTCGCGATGGTGCACGGCATCGTCCACGACCACGGCGGCCATCTGCTCGTCGATGCGGTCGAGCCGCACGGCACGCGCTTTCGCGTCCTGCTGCCGGCGGCGGCGAGCGTGCCGCTCTCGCACGCCGAGCAGCCGCTCGCGGCGACGCGGCCGGCGCTCGCCGGCCGCGTCCTCCTCGTCGAGGACGAGTCGATGGTCGCGGCGTTCATGACCGAGCTGCTCGGCGGCTGGGGCTTCGACGTCGTCCACTGCGGCGACGCGCTGCGCGCCGAGGACCGCGTCTGCGACGGCGACGAGCGCTTCGACGTCGTCCTCACCGACCAGTCGATGCCGGGCCTCACCGGGCTCGAGCTGGCGACGCGCGTCGCCGCGCTTCGCCCCGAGCTGCCGGTGCTGCTCTACAGCGGCTTCGGCGACGGCATCGAGGCCGCCGACCTCAAGCGCTCCGGCGTCCGCGCGCTCCTGCGCAAGCCCATCGAGCCGGAGGCGCTGCGCTCGGCGCTCGCGGAGGCGATCGGCGTTCCCGCATGAGCACGAGCTGCAGCGTCGCTGCGACCGTCGCGAGCGCGCCGTCGGCGATCCAGAGCGGCAGATAGCCGCCGCCATGCTCGACGGCGACGCCGCCGAGCCAGGCGCCGAAGAAGCCGCCGACCTGGTGGACGAGCATCGTCGCTCCGAGCAATCCCGAGAGCCGCTCGACGCCGAACGAGCGCGCGAGCAGCTCGGCGGTCGGCGGCAGCGCCGACATGTACGTCAATCCGATCGCGATCGCGAACACGAGCAGCGCGGCGCCGCTCTGCGGCGAAGCCACGAACGCCGCGATCGCGACCATCCGCAGCGCGTAGACGACGGCGAGCAGCGGCGCGCTCGCGAAGCGCTTCATGACCAGACCGACGCCGACGCTGCCGGCCATGTTCGCCGCGCCAGCGATGACGAGCCAGGCGCCGGCGAACGACGCCGGCATGCCGCAGCGCTCGATCACGCCGGGCATGTGGACCGACAGGAACGAGACGTGGAAGCCGCACATCGCGAAGCTGCCGGCGATCAGCCAGAAGCGGCGGTCGCGGATCGCCTCGCCGCTCTGGGCGACGAGGCTGGGCCGTTCGACGCTGCGCGGACGCTGCGGAAACGAGCGCGCGAGCGGCAGCGCGAGCAGCGCGATCGCGCCGAGCGCGCAGAGCGCCGCGACCCAGCCCTGCAGCGCGATCGCCATCGTGACGAGCGGCGCGAGGACGAGCTGGCCGGCCGGCCCGCCGGCGCCGATGACGCCGCTCGCGAGGCCGCGCTCGTCGACCGCGGTGCGCCGGCTCACCTCGCCGATCAGGAGCGCGTTGCTCGCGACCGCGGTTCCCGCCGCGGAAACGACGAGCATCAGGAAGACGAGCGCGAGGAGCGACTGGACGACGACGAGGAGCGCCGTCGCCGCGGCGAGCAGGCAGGCGCCCCCGGTGATGACGCGCGCCGGACCGAAGCGGCGCGCGAGCGCCTCGACGGCCGGCAGCGCGACTCCCGCGGCGAGCTGGCCGAACGCCGCGGCGAGACCGATCGCCGCCATGCCGAGCCCGGTCGCCGTGTTGAGCGGCGACAGGAACATCCCGAACGACGCCCGGCTGCCCGAGATCAGCGCCGTGAGCGCGGTCGCGGCAGCCGTGAGCCGCCACGTCGCGGCTCTCATGCCGTCGCGCTCCGGAAGCGGTCGTCGCGGATCCGCAGCCGGGTCGACGGCGCGAGGCCGCGCGCCTCGGCCGCATACGAGA
>DASSRF010000512.1:0-13208 GCA_035701945.1 Caldimonas sp.
GAGGCCCGACTCGCGCAGCGCGAGGACGCGCTCGGCGACCCACGCCGCCTCGGCGGCTTCGTCGTCGACCCAGACGATCGCAGGCCGCTCGCCGGATCGCGCGTCGGTCCAGAGCCGCTTGACGTGGCGCTCGGCGGCGAGCGCGATCACCGCGTTCGACGCCGCGAGGAGCGGCGCCGTCGAGCGATAGTTCTGCTCGAGCGCGAGCACCGTTGCCGGCGGATCGAACTGGACGGCGAAATCGAGGATGTTGCGCACCTCGGCGGCGCGAAACGAATAGATCGACTGCGCGTCGTCGCCGACGACGGTGAGGCCGCGGCCGTCGGGACGAAGCGCGCGGACGATCTCGGCCTGGATGCGGTTGGTGTCCTGGTACTCGTCGACGAGGACGTGGTCGAAGCGTGCGCGGATCGCGGCGCCGACTGCCGGCGCCGCCATCGCCTCGGCCCACCAGAGGAGCAGGTCGTCGAAGTCGAGGACGTGCTGCGACTGCTTCGCCGCGACGTACGCGGCGAAGAGCCGGCCGAGCGCGCCGGCGTGCTCGCTGCACCACGGAAACGCTTCGGCGAGCACCGCGGCGAGCGGCCGTCGCGAATTGACGGTGCGCGAGTAGATCGCGAGGCAGGTCGCCTTCTGCGGGAAGCGGCGCGCGCCGCTCGCGAGCGCGAGCCGCTGGCGCTGGAGCTGGAGCAGGTCCTCGGAGTCGGCGCGGTCGTCCACGGTGAACGCGGGGTCGAGGCCGAGCTCGGCGGCGACGCTGCGCAGCAGCCGTGCGCCGACGCTGTGGAAGGTGCCGCACCAGGCGAGGCGAGGCGCGTGCTGCAGCGCCGCGAGGCCGAGCGCGTCGTGCAACGCGCGGCCGACCCGTCGCTCCATCTCGAGCGCGGCGCGGCGCGAGAACGTCAGCAGCAGCAACCGGTTCGGGTCGGCGCCGGCGAGGACGAGGCGCGCGACGCGCGCGGCGAGCGTCATCGTCTTGCCCGAGCCGGCGCCGGCGACGACGAGGAGCGGCGGCGTCTGCGCCGCCGGCACGCCGTCGTCGATCGCGAAGCCGGCGGCGCGCCGCTGCGCGTCGTTCAGGCGATCGAGCAGCGACCTGGGCCCGGGGGGCAGCGGCGGAACGGTCATCGGGCGGCTCGCGATGGTGGTGCCGGACTGTAAATCCATCCAGCGTCGGGCAGCCGAATCGGCCACGCCGCGGGTGCCGCCGGTGCTTCAGGTCGGCGCAGGCGTGCCGATAGCGCGCAATGGGCTCGACTTCGAGGGCGGCGCCGCCGCGCCGCCAGGCACCCGCCCGCTGACGTGGCTGGCGAATCCGGATTCGCTGCGCTCGCCGACGGCGAGCTGCCGCCGGTCGAGGTCGCCTCGCCCGTCGTGCGCTGGCGCGTCGCGGCGACGCCGGCGATCGAAGACGACCTCGACGCGCGCTTTTCGCGCCAGTTCGCCGCCGAGTGGCTCGCGCTGCTCTTCGGTCTCGCCGTCGTCGGCATCCTGATCGCCTGGTCGCTGCTGAAGGCGCACGAAGCGCGCGACGCGACCGAGCGCGACCGCCTGCACGTGCAGGCGCGCGTCGTCGAAGCCAACGTCGGCCAGCAGATCGAAGGCCTGAGCCACGCGCTCGCCACGGTCCGAGACGACTACCGGGCGAGCGCGGTCGGCAGCGTTCCGAGCGTGTTGTCGCAGCGCATGAAGGCGCTGAGCGATGCGATCCCGGGCGTTCGCTCGATGGCGCTGCTCGACGGCGAGGGGACGGTGGTCGCGAGCAGCGTCGACTCGCTGCTTGGCCGCGACTTCGCCGACCGCGACTACTTCCGCACCGTGCGCGACGGCAATCCCGACGCGCTGCACGTCGCCGCGCCGTTGAAGACGCCGCTCGACAACTACACGGTGATCTTCGTCCGCCCGATCCATTCGCAGAGCGGAGCCTTCCTCGGCGCCGTCGCGGCCGCGCTCGAGCCCGAGTACTTCCGCGTCCTGCTGCGCTCGATCCTGTACGCGCCCGACATGTGGGTCTCGCTCGGCCACGGCAAGGGCAAGGTGTTCGTGACGATGCCGGAGGACGCGCGGCGCATCGAGAGCGAGTCGCAGCCGCTGATCGCCGTCTTCGGACGCGAGCAGGCCGGAGACGACGGCCGCCGCATCGTCGTCGCTCCGATCGGCGGCTCGGGCGAAGTGCGCATCACCGCGCTCGGCCGCATCGCGCCGCCGCCGTTGCACATGGACCAGCCGCTCGTCATCGCCGTGAGCCGCTCGACGGCCGAGGTGTTCGCGCCGTGGCGGCAGCAGGCGTTCGCGTACCTGACGTTCTTCGCCGTCCTCGGCGCCGGCGCCGCGTTCGGCCTCTATCGCGGCCAGTGGCGGCGCAAGTCGTACGCGCTGCTCGAGGCGAGCGCCGGGCGCGAGCGCAGGAAGTACGCGGAGCAGCTCGAGCTCGCGCTCGAAGGCGCCGAGCTCGGCCTCTGGGACTGGGACGTCCGCAACGACCGCTTCACCTCGAACGAGGTCATGCGCGGCCAGCTCGGCTACGCGCCCGGCGAGATCGGCGACAGCGGCGACGCCTGGCGCAGGCTCGTCCACCGCGACGACGCCGAGCGGCTGATCTCGGCGATCGAAGCGCACTTCCGCCGCGAAACGCCGGCGTACGAATGCGAGTTCCGCGTCCGCCACAAGGAGGGCCACTGGGTCTGGCTGCTGAGCCGCGGCAAGGTCGTCGAGCGCGACGGCGATGACACGCCGGTGCGGATGGCCGGCACGCACATGGACCTGACGCGGCGCATCCGCACCGAAGCGCAGGTCCAGCGCACCGCCGAGATGCTGCGCCGCACCGGCGAGCTCGCCAGCATCGGCGGCTGGGAGCTCGACCTGACGACGATGGAGGTCGAATGGAGCGAGCAGGTCTTTCGCATCCACGAGCTGCCGCCCGGCCCTTCGCTGCGCCTCGAGGAGACGATGCAGTTCTACGGGCCCGCGGGCCGGCCGGCGCTGCAGGCGGCCATCGAGGCGGCGGCGCGTGATGGCGAGCCGTGGGACCTCGAGCTGCCGTTCGTCACCGCCAAGGGCAACGCGCGTTGGCTGCGCGCCCAGGGCGTCGCCGTCTGCGACGACGGCAAGCCGGTTCGCCTCCTCGGCGCGTTCCAGGACATCACCGAGAAGAAGACCAACGCGCTCGAGCTGCACCGGCTCAACGAGGAGCTGACGCGCCTCTCGACGACCGACCCGCTGACCGAGGTCGGCAACCGGCGCCTGTTCGATCAGACGCTGCGGGCCGAATGGGCGCGCGCGGCGCGGCGCGGCGGCTCGATCGGCCTGCTGATGATCGACGTCGACCACTTCAAGGAATACAACGACCACTACGGCCACCCCGCGGGCGATGCGGTGCTGCGCCAGATCGCGACGATGGTCGGCGAGTCGGTGCGACGCGGCGGCGAGCTCGTCGCGCGCTACGGCGGCGAGGAGTTCGCGCTGCTGCTGCCCGGCGCAGACCTCGCCGCCGCGGTCGCGGTGGCAGAGCGCTGCCGGCAGCAGGTGATCGACGCCAAGATCGAGCACCGCGCGTCGACGACGTCGGCGTGGCTCGGCGTCAGCATCGGCGTCGCCAGCCAGGTCGCGAACCCGGCGGTCGACTGCTCGACGCTGGTCGAGATCGCCGACGCCGCGCTCTATCGCGCCAAGCGCTGCGGCCGCGGGCGGATCGAGTTCTGACCGCGTGCTGACGACCGGCGACGCGCCGTTCGTCGTCTCCGCCTGCCGTTCGTCGGGACTACGACCGCGTCCTACACGCGCCACCGAAGCGCCCCGATTCCTGCGCACGCCCGTTGCCTGTCCAATGGCGCAACAGCCCAAGGACGTGCCATGTCAATGCTCGAAGGCCTCGCCGCGACGCTCGTCGACATGGGCTTCGTCCAGCTCGCGCTTCTCTTCGCCGCGGTCGGCGCGTACGCGGTCGCGATCAACGGCTCGTTCGGCGCCGGGCTGCGCAGCGGTGCGGCGAGCGCGGCCTTCGTCTCCGGGATCGGCTTCGCGACGCTCTCGCCGTCGTTCATGGGCGGCGTCGTCTTCCTCGCGCTCGCGGTGCTCTCGATCGCGCTCTTCGCCGGCTCGACGTGGCTCGTCGCCGCGCTGCTCGGCCTCGGTGGCGAGCGCGGGCCGGTCGTCGTCGCCGCCGAGGAAGCGCGTGTCCCGGCGCGCGCACCGGCGCTGCAGGCCGTGCGCGGCTTCGCTGCCGGGGTGATCCGCTCGCTCTGAGCGCGCGGGCGCGCTCAGCGCGCCGCCAGCACGAGCGCGAGCGCGATCGTCGCCGGCAACGCCTGCACGAACAGGATCTTGCGCGACGCCGTCGCGGCGCCGTAGACGCCGGCGACGATCACGCACGCGAGAAAGAAGATCTTCACGGCCGAACCGGCGGCGCCCATGGCGAGCCCCCAGACGAGCCCGGCGGCGAGAAAGCCGTTGTACAGACCCTGGTTGGCAGCGAGCACCTTGGAGGCCGCGGCGTGCTCGGCGGTGTGGCCGAACGTCCTCAGTCCCATCGGCTTGTCCCAGAGGAACATCTCGAGCACGAGGAAGTACACGTGCAGCAGCGCGACGAGCGCGACGGCGATGTCGGCGGCGATGCGCATGGCTCAGCGCGCGGCCGCGTCGGCCGAATCGATGCTCGGGTGTGTCGTCGGGCGCATGGCGTGTCCTTCCAGGCGTTCCGCCTTGTAGCGCTTCCGCCGGCACGCCGACAGCGGTGCTTGCACGGTGGCGCACAATCGATCGATGGACCGCCACCCCGGCGCCGCGCAGACCGCGCAACGGCGCGCCTTCTACGAAGCGATCGACAAGCTCGGCATGACGCCGCTCTGGGAAGTGCTCGGCGCGCTCGTTCCGCCGGCGCCGAAGAGCCCCGTCGCGCCGGTCCACTTCCGCTACGACGCGATCCGGCCGCACGTGATGGCGGCCGGGACGCTGATCACCGCAGAAGAGGCCGAGCGCCGCGTCCTCGTCCTCGAGAACCCGGCGCTGCGCGGCCGCTCGTCGATCACGCAGTCGCTCTACGCCGGGCTGCAGCTGATCCTCCCGGGCGAGGTCGCGCCGGCGCACCGCCACACGCAGTCGGCGCTTCGCCTCGTCCTCGACGGCGAAGGCGCCTACACCGCGGTCGACGGCGAG
This sequence comes from Caldimonas sp., assembly GCA_035701945.1. Lineage (GTDB taxonomy): Bacteria > Pseudomonadota > Gammaproteobacteria > Burkholderiales > Burkholderiaceae_C > Schlegelella_A. Next base: position 5,155 of record DASSRF010000512.1, read on the forward strand.
CGCACGACGATGCGCTTCGGCGACTTCATCATCACGCCGTCGTGGACGTACCACGACCACGGCAACGACGGCGGCGACCCCGTCGTCTGGCTCGACGGCCTCGACATCCCGCTGGTGCGCTTCCTCGACGCCGGCTTCGCCGAGAAGAGCGCGGTCGCGTCGCGCAGCGCGACGCGCCCCGAAGGCGACGCGCTCTTTCGCTACGGCTACAACATGCTGCCGCTCGACCACGCTCCGCACGCGTGGGAGCCGTCGCGCGTCTTCGTCTATCCGTTCGCGCGCACGCGCGAGGCGCTCGCCGGCATCGCCCGCGGCGACGCCGATCCGCACGTCGGCTTCAAGCTGCGCTACGTCAACCCGGCGACCGGGCGCTCGCCGATGCCGACGATCGGGACCTTCGCGCAACGGCTGCCGAAGGGCTTCGCGACGCGGCCGCTGAGGAGCAGCGACAGCACCGTGCACGTCTGCCTCGAAGGCGGCGGCCGCGCCACCGTCGCGGCGGGTGGCGACGCCGCCGAGGCGGCGTTCGACTTCGCCCCGCGCGACGTCTTCGTCGTGCCGTCGTGGCGCGCGTTCACGCTCGCGGCGAGCGAAGACACGCTGCTCTTCAGCTTCTCCGACCGGCCGGTGCAGGAAGTCCTCGGCCTGTGGCGAGAGGAGCGGATGGAGTGACGGCGCGCGCGACCGCGCCGGTCATCGTCGCCGGCGGCGGCATCGGCGGCCTCGCGGCTGCGCTCGCGCTCGCGCAGCGCGGCTTTCGCGTCCAGGTCCTCGAGCAGTCGAGCGAGCTCGGCGAGATCGGCGCCGGCGTCCAGCTCGGGCCGAACGCGTTCGCCGCGTTCGACGCGCTCGGCGTCGGCGAGCAGGCGCGCGGCCGCGCGGTCTACATCGACCGTCTCGTGATGATGGACGCGATCGACGAATCGGTCGTCGCCGAGGTGCCGACCGGCGAGGCGTTCCGCGCCCGCTTCGGCAACCCGTACGCGGTCATCCATCGCGCCGACGTCCATCGCTCGCTGCTCGAAGGCGTGCGCGCACAGCACCGCGTCGAGGTGCTGACGTCGGCGCGCGTCGTCGGCTTCGAGCCGAGCGCCGACGGCGTCGTCGTCCTCGACGCGAGCGGCAACCGCCACGCCGGCGCCGCGGTCGTCGGCTGCGACGGCGTCAAGTCGGCGGTGCGCGCGCAGACGGTCGGCGACGACGTCCGCGTCTCGGGGCACGTCGTCTATCGCGCCGTCGTCGACGTCGCCGACTTCCCCGCCGACCTGCGCTGGAACGCGGCGTCGGTCTGGGCCGGGCCGAACTGCCACCTCGTCCACTATCCGCTGCGCGGCGGCGAGCAGTACAACGTCGTCGTCACGTTCCACAGCCGCGAGGTCGAGACGTGGAGCGTCAGCGAAGGCAGCCAGGCCGAGGTGCTGTCGTACTTCGAAGGGATCGCGCCGCGGCCGCGCCGCCTGCTGCACCTGCCGAAGAGCTGGAAGCGCTGGGCGACCGCCGACCGCGCGCCGATCGCCGAATGGACGCACGGCCGCGCGACGCTGCTCGGCGACGCCGCGCACCCGCTGCTGCAGTACCTCGCGCAGGGCGCCTGCATGGCGATCGAGGACGCGGTGACGCTCGGGCGTGCGCTCGCCGCATGCGACGACGACCTCGACGCCGGCTTCGCGCTCTACCAGCGCTCGCGCGTCGCGCGCACCGCGCGCGTCGTCCTGATGACGCGCGAGATGGGGCGCGTCTACCACGCGCACGGCGTCGAGCGGCTGGTCAGGAACGACCTCTGGCGCGGCCGCTCGCCCGAGCGCTTCTACGACGCGCTCGAATGGCTGTACGGCTGGACGGCCGAGCGCTGCCTCGCACGCTAGCGACGCTGGCGATCGCGCCGGCGATGCGGCGAGAATCCCGTGGCCACAACGCGAAGCGGGGAGAGCGAGAGATGGCGGTCATGCGCGAGCGCCCCTACACCCAGTTCAACTTCCTCGTCGACCTCGGCACCGGGTCGACCGACGGCCCGCAGGCGGGCTTTCAGGAAGTGAGCGCGATCTCGACCGAGGTCGCGGTCGTCGAGTACCGCAACGGCAACTCGAAGGAGAACGGCCCGATCAAGATCACCGGGCTCAACAAGGCGAGCGACGTCACGCTGAAGCGCGGCGTGATCGGCTCGCTCGACCTCTACGGCTGGCTGAACGACATCCGCAACGGCAGCCAGAATGCGCTTCGCACGGTGACGATCCAGCTGCAGAGCGAAGACCGCAGCCAGGTCGCGCAGACGTGGAAGCTGCTGCGCGCGCGGATCGTCAAGCACACGAGCGGCCCGTTCAACGCGCGCGGCAGCGACGTCGCGATCGAGGAGATCGTGCTCGCCTGCGAGCGGCTCGAGCTCGAATAGATGGTGGCGGCGAAGAAGGCTGCGGCGGCGCGCGAGCGCCCGTTCCTGAACGCGAACTTCGCCGTCGAGATCGGCGCCGGCAAGGCCGGCGGCTTCGCCGCGGTCGTCTTCGGCGCCTTCACCGCCAAGCCCGGCGCTGCGCTGCCGTCGATCGCCGCGTCGCCGACGGCGCCGCCCGCCGATCGCGTGTTGCTGCGCCGCGGCGCGACCGGTGCACTCGACCTCTACGCGTGGTGGCGGCAGGCGCGCGACGGCCGAGCGCCGCCGCGGCGGACGGTGACGGTCAAGCTCCTCGCCGACGATCACGCGACCGTGCTGATGACCTGGCGGTTTCGCAACGCGAGGCCGATGAGCCTGACGTACTCGCCGCTCGATGCGCTCGACGGAACCGTGCTGATGGAGACGATCGAACTCGCGTTCGACGACGTCGAGATGTCGCCGCCGAGCTAGGCGCTCGCGGCGCGGCGAATCGTCTTGTCGTCGTACATCGCGCGGTCGCCGCGCGCCAACAGCGCCTGCGCCGTCTCGCCCGCCTCGAGTCCGACGACCCCCGCGCTGAACTCGAACGCGCCGACCGCGCCATCCGGCTCGCGGACGGCACAGTACGAACGGATCCGAGCGACGACGGCTGCCGCCTGCTCGCGCGTGCTCGCAGGCAGCAGCAGCGCGAACTCGTCGCCGCCGACCCTGAACGCGGTGTCGACCCTGGCGCGGATCGTCGCCTCGATCGCGACGGCGAGCTGGCGAAGCACCTGGTCGCCGACGGCGTGACCGAAGCGGTCGTTGATGCCCTTGAAGTCGTCGATGTCGAGGTAGACGACGCTGAGCGGCTCGCGCGAGCGCCGCGCGCGGGCGCACTCGACTTCGATCGCCACCTCGAAGCTGCGCCGGTTGAACAGGCCGGTGAGGCCGTCGGTGCGCGCGAGCGCCTCGAGCGCGCGCCGGTCGCGGCGAACGCGTGCCACCAGCCACGCGATGACAACCCCGGCGCAAGCATGGGGCAGCCATTCGCGCGGCGAGGTCGGCGGCCCGCCGTTCTCGATCCACTCGGCGACGAGCGGCACGGGAACGAGCGCATAGAGCCAGGCGAGCGCGCCGGGCCGCCCGCGCAGCGCGCCGAGCCGGCCGTCGAGCCGCGGCGACGTCGGCCGGGCGAGCGGCTGCGGCGCGTCGCCCGTCGCTGAATTCGGCTGGCCGTCCTCGCACGCGCGCGTGATGACCATCGCACCTCCCGCGGCCATTGTCGGCCGGCTTCGCGCAGCAAGCTTGCGGCGCGTCAGAGTTGCGATCCGAGCAGCGACGCCAGCTGTTCGACGAGCTTCTCGCGCAGCGGCCGCGCCTGCCAGGTCGCGAGATCGATCCGCCGCGACTTCGCGACGTCGGCATCGAAGATCCTGACCTGCTCGGCGGCGAACGCGCGGTCGTAGATGTTGAGGTTGGCCTCGTCGTTGAGGCGGAACGACCGGTCGTCGAAGTTGGTCGACCCGCTCGAGACCATGAACTCGTCGACGATCATCACCTTGCAGTGGTACATCGTCGGCTCGTACTCGTAGATCTCCGCGCCGGCCGCGAGCAGCTCGCCCCAGCGCGCCTTCGACGCGCTGCGCACGGTCTCGGTGTCGGTGTGCGCGCCGGGAACGACGATCTGCAGCTTCACGCCCCGCTTCATCGCGGCGACCATCGTCTTCACGGCGAGCTCGTTCGGCACGAAGTACGAGCTCGAGAGGCGGATCGTCCGCTTCGCGGCGGTGATCGCCATCAGGTACATCAGCTCCATGCTCGCGCTGCCTCCGGTCGGCGAGCTGCTGAACACCTGCGCCGGACCGCCGCCCTGCACCGCCGCGAGCCCCGGGAAGTATTCGTCGCCGTGCAGCACCGCGCCCGACGTCTTGATCCAGTTGTCCATGAAGACGCCCTGCATCTGGGCGACGACCGGGCCCTCGATGCGGAAGTGCGTGTCGCGCCAGTGGTCGGGATCCTGAGCGTCGCCGGTCCACTTGTCGGCGATGCCGACGCCGCCGGTGAAGCCGACGACGCCATCGACGACGAGGAGCTTCCTGTGCGTGCGGTTGTTGAGGCGGCCGAGGTGCGACCAGTGCGGCGGGTGGTACTTCTCGATCTCGACGCCCGCCGACTTCAGCTCATCGATCAGGTTGTCCTCCATCTTCGACGAGCCGACCCAGTCGAGCAGCACGTGGACGCGCACGCCGGCGCGCGCCCGCTCCGAGAGCGCATCGGCGAACGCCTTGCCGATCTCGCCCGACCAGTAGATGTAGGTCTCGAAGTCGATCGTCTTTCGCGCGCCGCGGATCGCGGCGAGCATCGACGGGAAGATGCGGTCGCCGTTGACGAGCACCTGGTAGCGGTTGCCGGCGACGACCGGAGGTCCGAGCAGCACGCCCATGACGTGGAGGAACTCGGGATCCTCGACGCCGTAGAGGTGCTCGATCCGCTGCTGGATCTTCTTCTCGCCGCTGCCGGCGTTGACGACGACCAGCGCGACGAGCAGCGTGACGACGATCGCGGCGAGGACGGCCATGGCGAGGGTCTTCGTGCCGAAGCGTTCGCGCAGCAGCGCGAAGCGCGTCGGCCCGCGCTTGCGCGCAGGCGCATGTTGCACTTTCGGCGGGGAAGGCATCGCAAAAAAGCGCCCCGAAGGGCGCTTGATCGAAGGTCGCGCGGCCTACTTGCCGTCGCGGTCCGAGTCGCCGGGGATGGCGCGCTCGACGCTGTCGCTGACGCGGTTCCACGCGTCCTTGGTCGCCAGCTTGGCGCGGTCCCAGGTCAGCCGCGATTCGCCCTTGGCGCGGTCCCAGTCGCGCGACAGGTCCGACTCGACCTCGTCGAAGCGACGGCCCGGGTACTTCGAGTACGAATCCCAGCCGTAGCGATACGCCGGACGGTACTCGTCGTACGTCGACCCGCTCGCGTACGGACGGCTCGTGAAGTTGTCGCGCCAGTACGCGTCCTCGACCGTCGGGTCGATCTGCTCGGCGATGCCCTTGCCGGCGAGACCGCCGACGACGGCGCCGACGGCGGCGCCGACGACGGTGCCGACCGGGCCTGCGGCCGTGCCGACCGCGGCGCCCGCGGCGCCGCCGGCGACTGCGCCCGCCGCGGTGCCGACCGGGTGCGAGCCCGGGGCGCCGGTCAGCGGATCGCGGTTCGCATCGCGGTCCGTCGTCGTGCCGTACGTCTTGGTGTCGTTGTTCATGGACTGCTCCTCGTCGATTTCAGGGTGTGAAGAGGGCGCACCGCGCGGCCGCCCCCGGAGAACGACCGGTCAGCGGACGCGGCCGCGGCGGAACAGGTTGACGATCGCCAGCAGGATCACCGCGCCGACGAGCGAAACGAGCATCGCCGGCAGGCTGAACGCGTCCTGGTTGATGGTGCCGACGCCGACGAGCGGCGAGATCAGCCAGCCGCCGAGCAGCGCGCCGACGATGCCGACGACGACGTTGAGCACGACGCCTTGCTGCGCGTCGGTGCGCATGATCATGCTTGCCAGCCAGCCGATGATGCCGCCGACGATCAGCCAAATGATGAAGTTCATACCTTTCCTCGCCTCGTGGGCCCAAGTTGTGGAGTGAACGTCGGGGCTCCGACGCTGCTCGCCAATGTAGGGAGCGCGTCGTCGACGCACCATGCGCCAACGCCGCATCGCGCACGGGAGTCGCGCCGCACCACGGCGTCGGATAGCGCCTACGCGGCCCCCCTTGAAAGCGCGGCGCGTGCTCCTATTTCGCCCGGAAGCGGGCCAGCCGCCCGCGCACCCACATGAAAGGAGCGAACAGACATGTACCCGTCCATGTTGAGAACTGCCGGCGACTGGTTCGCCGATTTCGAGCAGCTGCAGGACCGGATCGACGAGCTGCTCACGGGTCGAACGATGCCGTCGAGCATCCGTGCCGTCGGCCGCGCCGGCGCGTTCCCCGCGCTCAACGTCGGCACCTCGGCCGACGCGCTGGAGATCTACGCGTTCGCGCCCGGCATCGACCCGAAGTCGATCGACGTCTCGGTCGAGAAGGGCATCCTCGCGATCGCCGGCGAGCGCACCGGGGCGAACGGCAGCGCCGAAGGCGCGAAGGGCGGCGAGCGCAACGTCTATGCGAGCGAGCGCTTCGCCGGCAAGTTCCGCCGCGTCATCGCGCTGCCCGAGGACGCCGAGCCCGGCCGCGTCGAGGCGACGTACAAGAACGGCGTCCTCAAGGTCGTCGTGCCGAAGCGCGAGTCGTCCAAGCCGCGCCAGATCCAGGTCTCGAGCGCCAGCTGATCGCCAAGCGCTCACGAACAAGAGGAGATTTCGCCATGCAAGCCCAAGCCCACAGCGTCACCGAGTCGCCGCAATCGCAGCAGCCGCAGAACGCGCAGCGCGGCAACCAGCGCACCGGTCCGTCGTTGCTGCCGCCAGTCGACGTCTTCGAAGACGCCGGCGGCATCACGCTGCTCGCCGACCTGCCCGGCGTCGCCCGCGAGGACCTCACGATCGGCGTCGACGGTCGCAACCTGACGATCGACGCACCGGTCCAGCTCGGCGAACCGAGCACGCTGACGTCGGTCTACACCGAAGTGCGCGCCAACCACTTCCGCCGCAGCTTCGAGCTGAGCAGCGACCTCGACACGACCAAGATCGACGCCGGGTTGCGCGACGGCGTGCTGACGCTGCGCATTCCGAAGGCCGAGCAGGCCAAGCCGCGGCGCATCGACGTCCGAGTCGAGTGATGCCCGAGGGGAAGGCCGCCTGCGCGCCTTCCCCTCGTCGCCGGGCATATCCCCCTGTCAGGGTCGCATCCGCGTTTGCGGCATTGGCAGAACGGCCCGAGTTGGCGGAAAGTGGAGGCCTCGCCGCTTGCGGCACGAGCCCGCGCGTGAGCATGTCCACCGTTCGCAGCCAGCTTCAGCGTGCCTTCGGCGCCGCGCTCCTCGCCTGCCTGGTCGCCGGCTGCGCGTCGACGGCGCCGTCGCCGGCTTCCCCCGACGACGTCCTCGCCGACGCGCTCTTCGCGCCGCCGCGCGAGGCGATCCGGACCGACGACCTCTTCACCGTCAGTCCGGCGATGCGCTCGTTCCTGCAGACCGAGATCGCGCATCAGCTGCGCCGCGACGGTCCGCAGCTCGCTCTGACCAACGCGCTGCAGCACCGCGCCCAGCTCAAGCTCGAGTACGACTCCGGGCTCACCAAGACCGCGGCGGCGACGTTCGATGCGCGCAGCGGCAACTGCCTCTCGCTCGTCCTCATGACGGCGGCATTCGCCAAGGAGCTCGGCCTGCCGGTCACCTACCAGAGCGTCTCGATCCCGGAGACCTGGAGTCGCACCGGAGCGCTGCTCATCGCGAGCGGCCACGTCAACATCACGTTGTCGCGCCGCCTCGTCGACGTCCGCGCCGCGAGCGACATCCCGAGGCTGACGATCGACTTCCTGCCGCCCGAGGAGATCACCGGTTTCCGCACGCACGAGATCGACGAGCGCACCGTCGTCGCGATGTACGCGAACAACCGCGCCGCCGAAGCGCTCGCCGCCGGCCAGCTCGACGATGCCTACGCGTGGGCGGCGACCAGCGTGCGCAAGGACCCGGGCTTCGCCGGAGCGTTCAACACGCTCGGCGTCGTCTACCTGCGCCACGGCGACCTCGCCGAGGCCGCGCGCGTCTTCGAGCGCGTCCT
>DASSRF010000513.1:0-4380 GCA_035701945.1 Caldimonas sp.
TTCGACATCGCGGGCAGCGGCCGCGCCGATCCTTCGAGCTTCGCGGCGGCGGTGCGGCTGGCGCGCGCGCTCGCCGCCGGCGCGGTCAGTGGCGCGTCGGCGTCCCGAGCGCAGCCAGCTGCTTCCGCGCCCGCTCGGTCGCGCGCTCCATGAGGTAGGCGCTCTCGACGGCGCGGAAGCGCCCGGTCTCGCACATCCGCGCGAGCATGCGCGAGGTCATCGAGATCGTCTCCTGGTGCCTGCCGCCGCGGGTGAAGACGAAGAAGCCGCGGCCGGCGCTGACGTGCGCGAGCTGCACCTTCTGCCACTCGTTCTTCAGCTGCATCTGGTAGGCGAAGCCGAGCTTGACGTGGTCCATCAGCAGCGTGCCCTGGCTCGGCTCGGGCGGCTCGCCCATCTCGGTCGTCGTCGGCCCGAGCTGGTCGACCGCGGCCGAGTCGAGGCGGCCGACGAGCGACGGCGACGCCGGCTCGGGCGGCTGCATCTCGCCGAGGTCGAGGTCGACGCCGCCGCTGCCGACGGCAGCCGACCAGTCGACCGCGGCTTCGTTGACGAGGCCGACCTGCTTCGCCTCGTCGGGCGTGAAGCGCTGCTCGATCACCTCGGCCGGCACCTCGGGAACCGGCTCGGCGCGCGCGAACGGCTCGGGCGACCCCGGCATCGGCGCCGCGAAGATCTGCTCGAGCTGCTTGACCATCAGGTTGTGGTCGAGCTCGCTCAGCGGCTGCCCCTTGAGCGACTCGGCGTGCGCGGGAAGCAGCTTGCCGAAGAACTCGCGCTGCGCCGCGTCGGGCCAGCCGACGAGCTTCATGCCCTCGTTGAGGTCCTTCATCAGCGGCGGCAGCTGGATGAGGAACTTCTTGCGGAACATCGGCGAGCCCTTCGGCTGGATGCTCATCACGAGGTCGACGCCGACGCGGCGGTAGCGGCGCGCGCGGTCCGACTCGACGCCGTCGCGGCGCACCGCGAGCACGAGCGCCTGGCTCCAGACCTGCGACAGGAAGTCGAGCATGTACGCCGGCAGGCCGAGCGGATGCAGCGCCGCCTGCAGCTGCAGCACGTAGCGCTGCTGGATGCGCAGCTCCGATTCCTTCTGCTCGAGGACGACCGCGGCGCCGGTCTTCGCGACGGCGTCGCCGGTCTGCTCGGAGATGAACTGCTCGAGCTCGGCGACCTTGGCCGCGTAGAGCTCGACCTGGTCGAAGTCGCCCTCGACGATCTCGTCGACGAGCTTGCGGACACGACCGAGAAACTGCGCGCCCGGACCCGACTCGAAGTCGTCGAACGCGTTGGCGAGCGACGCGATCCGGTTGATGAAGCGGCGCACCGGATGGCGCCGAGTCGAGAAGAAGGTCTGGTCGCTGAGCGCGACGCGCAGCACCGGCAGCTGCAGCCGCGCGATCTCGCGCGCCATCTGCGGCGGCACGCGCGAGTCCGACAGGATCTGGTCGAACAGGCTGCCGACGACGTCGATCACCATGTGATCGAGCTTGCCGGTCGACGCGGCGATCAGCTCGTCGCGGTGCGCGCGGATCAGGTTGACCGCCATCAGGCCGGTGAGGCCGTCGTTGTAGCCGGGCTCGGCGGCGTTCGCGACGCCGCGCGACGAGTCGGGGCCGAGGGCGCTGCGCGAAGAGATCGTTCCCCGATCGGAACCCGAGCCCGACGAGCCGGGGCCGCTGATCGGACCGGCGTGGCGCGAGCTCGCGTAGCCGCCGCCGCTCGGCCACGGCGTCTGCGGCGGCAGCCGCGGCGGCGCGCCGATCGGGCTGCCGAGCAGGCTCGCCGCCCCGAGGTCGCCCGGCTGGCTCGACATCGCGGTCAGCCGGCGCAGCAGCGTCATCAGCTGCTGGTCGGCCGACGAGCCCGCTCGCGAGCGCGCGAACGAATCGCTTCCGGTGCGCGGCGACGTCGTCTCGCGGACGCTGTCGTACGCCTCGGCGCGGCCGGGGAACGCGGTCGCGAGCGCGCGGCGATGCGCCGCGAGCAGGTCCATGTCGCTGCCCGGACCTGATTCGATCTCGCCGTAGGCGCCGCCGCGCGACGACTGGAAGCCGTCGCGCGGCAGGCTCGCGTAGCCGGAGTTGGCGGCGCCGAGCTGGTTGCCCGGGCCTTCGACGGTGCGCACCGTCAGGTGCACGGGGCGCACGCCGCGCTCCTGCAGCAGCCGCAGGATCTCGTCGTAGCACTCGGGCATCGCGTGCGCGACGGCGTGGCCGAGCTCGCGCGCGAGGATGCGCCGGCTCTCGCGCTCGCCCGAGATCGCCTCGATGCCCTTGTGCAGCGCGGCGCCGACGATCTCGGCGCGCAACGGGTTGCGCTCGTCGTCGGCGCGGCCGAGGTTGAGGAGCGCGCCCATGTACGCGGCGAGCTCGCGCAGCTGCCACTCGCACTCGTGCGAGATCATCTGGCCGAGTCGCACGAAGTTCATCTGCTCCTCGACCTCGGCCTCGTCGACGAGGCTGAGCGTCTGCCAGTCGGCCGACTCGAGCTTGCGCTTGGCGTCGATGCGCGGCGCGAGCTCCTTGGCGACCTTCTCGCGCAGCGTCTCGTTGAACGCGTTCTGGTAGGAGCCGAAGTTGCGGCGCAGCTCCTGCTGCGTGAGCATGAGCTGGTCGCGCTCGGTGATCTTGATCGCCGCCTGCGCCTGCGCGTGCAGCAGCTCGGCGACCCGCGTCGCCGCCGCGGCGATCGTCGTGCGCACCACCTGGATGGCTGCGTCGAGCGTGGCCTGGGCGCGCGGTTCGATCAGGTTCATCTGGGCGGCAAGCCGGATGGCGGCGACAGCGGAGCCGACGAGTGGACGAAGTTCCGCCTAGTATGGGCCAAAGGCCGCGCGCGACCCCGGCACTGCTTCACGCTCCGCCGGGGCTCGGCGCCCGGCCAGCCGCGGGCTCAGCGGCGCAGCGAGTCGCGGATCTCGCGCAAGAGGACGACGTCCTCGGGCGGCGCCGCAGCCGCCGGCTCGGTCCGGCGCAGCTTGTTGATCTGCCGCACCATCACGAAGATGATGAACGCGAGGATCAGGAAGTTGATCACCACGGTGATGAAGTTGCCGTACGCGAGCAACGGCACTCCGGCCTTGGTCAGCGCCTCGTACGTCATCGGTCCGTTGTAGGTCGGCGGCGGCGGCGCGAGCACGATGAAGTAGTTCGAGAAGTCGAGGCCGCCGAAGACGCGGCCGACGATCGGCATGATGATGTCCTTGACGAGCGAGTCGACGATCTTCGCGAACGCCGCTCCGATGATCACGCCGACCGCGAGATCGACGACGTTGCCCTTGGCAGCGAATTCCCTGAACTCGGACGCGAAGCTCATCTCGGGTCTCCTCGATCGGTGCCGGCGGCGCCGCTGACGCGAGTATCGCGCGGCTCTCGTTGCCGGGCTGGGGAGCGAGGTCTCGCACTTGACGCGTCCGCTAGAATTGCAGGTTGACCTCTCGCGTCGACATTCTTTCAGGACCACCATGACTGACCAGAAGATCGACGGCGGCAAGCGCACCTGGATCATCGCATCGGGCTGCGCGGGCGCCGTCGGCGCAGGCTTCCTCGCGGTTCCTTTCGTGCGCAGCTTCGAGCCTTCCGAGCGCGCCCGCGCCGCCGGCGCTCCCGTCGAGGTCGACATCAGCGGCATCAAGCCGGGCGAGAAGCTCACCGTCGAATGGCGCGGCAAGCCCGTCTGGATCGTCCGTCGCACGCCGCAGGAACTCGCCGAGCTGCCCAAGCTCGACGGCGAGCTCGCCGACCCGATGTCCAAGCGCACGACGTTCTCGACGACGCCGGAGTTCGCGCGCAACGACTGGCGCTCGCTGAAGAAGGAATACCTCGTCGTCGTCGGCATCTGCAGCCACCTCGGCTGCTCGCCGATCGACAAGTTCACCCCCGGCCCGCAGCCTTCGCTGCCCGACAACTGGCCCGGCGGGTTCCTCTGTCCGTGTCACGGCTCGACCTTCGACATGGCCGGCCGCGTCTTCAAGGACAAGCCCGCGCCCGACAACCTCGAGGTGCCGCCGTACACGTACCTCTCCGACACCCGGCTGCTGATCGGCGAAGAGAAGAAGGCCTGATGCCGACCGCACTGAGACCCCACATTCGCTGGAGCACTCTCGATGGCTGAAATGCAAACCGCTCCCGCCGGCGCCGGGTCCGGGCGGCGCCTGCTGACCTGGATCGACAACCGCTTCCCGCTGTCCAAGCTCTTCAACGAGCACATGGCGCAGTACTACGCGCCGAAGAACTTCAACGTCTGGTACGTCTTCGGCTCGCTCGCGCTCCTGGTGCTGGTCAACCAGCTGCTGACCGGCATCTTCCTGACGATGCACTACAAGCCCGACGCCGCCAAGGCGTTCGAGTCGGTCGAGTACATCATGCGCGACGTGCC
>DASSRF010000514.1:0-3185 GCA_035701945.1 Caldimonas sp.
GAGAAGGTCGGTCGGCACGCCCTGGACCAGCTGGGCGTCGGCGTTGTTGCCGGCAATCGTCTGGAACAATTTGCCGACGTCGCGGAGCTTGCGGTCGAGCGTGGCGAGGCCGTTGGCGTTGACCCGGCCGCGGATCTCGACCAGCTGGATGTCCCAGTCGACCTGGTCGGTGAGGCTGTACCAGGTGAAGCCGATCACCGGGACGCCCTGCTGGCGCAGGTGGTGCGCCTGGCTCCACGTCTGCTTCAGCCAGCGCGCGCTCTCGCCGTGGCCGAGATCGATCGCGTTGGTCTCGGTGAGCATCATCGGCCGCAGGCAGCGCGTGTAGTAGTCGCGCGCGATCGCGTGCCAGCCGAGCATCTGGCCCTGGCTCTCGAGCGAGCCGTCGGCCGCGACGACGACCTCGTTCACGCCGTAGTAGTCCATGCCCATGATGCAGTGCTGCGCCGCCGCCTTGCCGTGCTCGATGAACCAGCGCAGCTCGTCGTCGCCGAGCCCGTTCTCGAGCAGGTGGCGCTGCACCGCGCCATTGGGCGTCTGGCCGTAGAGATGGTCGAAGGTGAGGAAGCGCAGCTCGTTCAGCAGGTCGGCCTTCTCCTTCGCTTCGGGAGCGAGCTGGACGTACGCCTCGGTCACCTCGCTCTGGATGAAGACGGCATCGGGCCTGCGCGCGAGGATCGCGCCGATCGCGAGCAGCGTCGCCCGGCACTGGTTGGCGTGGGCGCGGACGAACGCGGCCTCGCTCTTCTCCTGCTCGTTCCAGGCGCCGAGCTTGCCGCTGAAGCGCGCGCAGACGAGCATCTCGTTGACCGGCGTGTAGAACTTGATCCACGGGTAGCGCGCTGCGAAGGCGCTGCAGTACTCGGCGAAGTACGCCGGCCACTCGCTGTTCTGGAAGCCCCCGACCCAATCGGGAACGCCGAAGTGGCAGAGGTCGACGATCGGGATCACGCCGCGGTCCCACAGGTGCGGCAGCACCTGGTCGGCGAATTCCCAGTCGTAGCGGCCGGGGCCGACGTGGGTGCGGTAATAGGGGATGCCGTAGCGAAGGAACCGGGCGCCGATCTCGCGACAGAGCTCGATGTCGTCGCGCCAGTGCGTGTAGTGGCCGGTCTCCTCGAGCTCGTCGCGGCGCCTGCCGCCCTGCACGGTCGGGTAGCTGCACTCGATCCCGGTCGCGATGACGTACGTCGGCCGATGCGTCGCCGGATGCTCGTCGGCACGCGTCAGCGGTTGCGGCGAGCGTTGCAGCGTCTGCAGCGAGATGCCCATCGACGTCACCTAGAGCGCGCGCTCGTTGGCGAGCGCCTCGATGCGTTCGGCCATCCTGAGCGCGAGCGCCTGGATCGTCAGCGACGGATTGACCGCGCCGCTGGTGACGAAGATCGAGCCGTCGCAGATCCACAGGTTGCGGATCTCCCAGCTGCGGCCGTCGGCGTCGACGACGCTCGTCTCGGGATCGCTGCCCATGCGGCAGGTGCCGAGCAGGTGGCTGGTGTCGACGCTCGTCCACAGGCCGCGGCCGCCGGCGGCCTCGAGCATCTGCGCCATGAAGTCGACCGCGTGGCGCTGCAGGCGGCGGTCGTTGTCGGAGTAGCCGAAGGTGACGCGCGGGATGCGCAGGCCGAGCGCGTCGACGTCGTCGGCGAGTTCGACGCGGTTCTCGCGCCTCGACTCGACGGCGGCGACCGGCACGTAGCCGGCGGTGCGGTTGTAGTCGCGCATCGCGTCGCGCAGCTGCTCGCCCCACAAGCCGCGCGCGGTCACGACGACCTGCGCCCACGCGCGCGGCAGCGGGCCCTGGCTCATGAAGGCGTAGCCGCCGTCGAAATCCTTGCCGTCGTCGCAGTAGTTCCAGTGCTCGCAGACCGCCATGTTCGGCGGCCCCTTGTTCCAGCGGATCTCCTCGTCGAACGTCGCCCAGACGCCGGGGCCGGCGTGCGTCGTCAGGTGCGTGCCGACGAGACCCGAGCCGTTGGCGAGGCCGTGCGGATGGCGCGCCGTCGCCGAGTTCAACAGCAACCGCGGCGTCTCGATCGCGTAGCCGGCGACGACGACGTTCTTCGCGCGCTGGAAGCGCCAGCGACCGGCGCGGTGGTAGTGCACGCCGGTGACACGCGCACCGTCGGCGGCGGTCTCGACGTTGCCGACCATCGCGAGATCGCGGATCTCGGCGCCTGCGCCGACCGCCTGGTGCGCCCAGACGACGAGCGCGCTCTGCTTGGCGTTGGTCGAGCAGCCGAAGTTGCAGAAGCCGCGGTAGACGCACGGCGGGCTCCTGCCGCGCGGTGCCGAGACGGTCGCGAGCGGCGTCGCGGCCCACCGCACGCCGAGCGCCTCGGCGCCGCGCGCGAGCAGCAGCGCCGGTGCGTTGAGCGGGTGCGGCCGGTACGGATACGCACCGCGCGGCGGGCCCCACGGATAGCGCACCGGGCCGGCGACGGCGAGCGCGCGCTCGGCGGCGCGGTAGTACGGCGCGATCTCGTCGTAGCCGATCGGCCAGTCGAAGCCGTGGCCGAGCAGCGTGCGCGCGCGGAACCACTCGGGCCTGAAGCGCAGCGAGATCATCGAGAAGTGCACCGTCGAGCCGCCGACGCCGCGGCCGCAGTTGTTGCCGCCGAGCGCGATCGGATCGTCGCCGCCGCTGATGCGATCGTCGGTCCAGTAGAGCTTCTGCTGCTCCAGCTCGTCGGACGCGAAGTCCTCGAGCGGTCGCCAGTACGGGCCGGCGTCGAAGCAGACCACCGAGAAGCGCTTCTTCGCGAGCGCGCACGCGAGCGTCGCGCCGCCGGCACCGGCGCCGACGATCGCGAAGTCGACCGCGTCGTCGTCGTCGTGCTCGCGCATCGGCTGCCAGCCGCCGCGCGCGAAGACGTCGGGCGCGCGGCCGCCGAGCGCGCGCGGAAGCTCCGCGACGGCGCTCATGCCTTCACCTGCGACCGCGGCGCGAACGGCGCCTCCCACGGATCGCGCTGGTCGAGCCCGATGCGAACGTAGCCGCGCGGGCTCGCCGGCCCGCCGAAGCCGATCTCGTTCCACGCTTCGGGGCGGCTGTAGAAGTGACCGGCGACCGTCTTGAGGAGGACGTCGCCGAAGAAGCGGCGCGCGTCGAGGGCGACGAAGTGCGCGCCGTCGACGTCGCCGCGCTGCAGCGCGCGCAGGATCGCGTCCTGCGCAGCGCCGTC
>DASSRF010000515.1:0-3589 GCA_035701945.1 Caldimonas sp.
CGCTGCCCGACGCGGTCAGCCTGGTGCCGCCGCAGCCGAGCGCGTACGGGCTCGACGCCGGGAAGTCGACGTGCGGCTTGCCGTCCCTGACGGCATCGCCCGAGCCGTTGTCGCCGGCTGCGCAGCAGACCGTGACGCCCATCGCAGCGGCGTCGCGGAACGCCCGGTCGAACTGCGTCATCGCCTGCGTCGTCCACGACGACTCCGACGCGCCCCAGCTGATCGAGATCACCGAAGGCTGGTTGGTCGCGTCGTGGACCGCGGTCGTGATCGCGTCGAGGAAGCCCTTGCTGGTGTTGGGCGCGAAGTAGACGACGATCGTCGCCTTCGGCGCCAGCGCCGCGGCGACCTCGATGTCGAGCATCACCTCGCCGTCGGCGCTGTCGGCGGTCGACGGCGCGTTGCGGCCGCCGTCGACGCTCACCGCCTTGACGGTCGGCACCGGGAGCTTCAGCGCAGTGAAGTAGGCCTTGAGATCGGCGGGACGGAAGCCGCCGCCGAGCTCGACGATGGCGATGCACTCGCCCTTGCCGTCGGCGCCCGCGGGAAATTCGTAAAGCTTCGCGAGCTGCGGCGGCGTGAACGACGCGGTCGCGGCGCGCGCGACGATCGCCCCCGACGTCGGCTCGAGGACCTGGAAGTGCGGCGTCGCCTGCGGCCGGTCGTCGAGGCCGAACACGCCCTCGACGATGCCGGCGAGGTCGGCCGGCACCGAGATCGGGCCGCTCCTGCCGCGGTACGTGCCCTGCTCGTGCTCGTACTGATGGAGCCGGACGTCGAACGCCGCCGCCAGCTGCGCCGCGGTGCCGCTCAGCACGACGGTGCGCCGCGCCGCGTTCGACTCGACGACGACGAGCGCGTGCGCGTGCGCGAACGCGGCGACCTTGGCGAGGTCGTCGGCGGCGGCGCCGTGCGCGGCGGCGTACGCGTCGCGGCTCGGATAGCTGCGCTCGCGCGGCAGCCGGTCGCCGAGCGTCTCTTCGGGCGCGCGTGCGCCGGGCTTCTGCCGCACGAGCACCGAGACCTCGATGCGTTCGTGCGGCGCGACCGGGCCGATCGAGCGCGCGCCGGCGATCGACTCGCGCTCGCTGCCGGGAACGAAGTGACGCGACGTAGCCATGGTCGACTCCCGAGAGCATTGGAACGCGCGATCCTAGATCGCAGCGAAACGACGCAAGCCGATGAATGCGATGCGAACAGGGTCGCTTGCGTCGCGTCAGGCTGTCGTCAGCAAGGAAGGCGAGTCTCTACAGCAGCTGCGCGCGCTTGATCGCGCGGTAGCGGTTGACGAGCTCGACCGCGACGTGCTCGGGCTCGACGTCGAGCAGGTACGCGTCCTTCGCCGCGAGGCGGCGGAACGCGTCGTCGCGCGCCTGCGCGAAGAGGTGCGCGCCGGCGACCTCGATCGCGTCGCGCTCGGCGACCAGAGGCTGCTCGGCGATCTCGCGCAGCGCCCGTTCGCGCAGGCTCGCGAGCAGCACGAGGTGGCGCGTGCGCAGCAGCGCGAGCGCGGGCGCGACCTCGGCGGCGTCCTCCTCGCGGAAGTTGGTGAGGACGACGACGAGCGAGCGCTTGCGCAGCGTCTGCATCAAACGCGTCGCCGCGGCGCGGTAGTCGGGCTGCGTCGGCGCCGGCTCGACGTCGTGCAGCGCGCCGATCAACGCGTTCAGCGAGTGCGGGCCCTTGCGTGGCGCGACGCTGCGCGCGTGCTCGGCGCGGCCGCCGAAGGTGACCGCGCCGACCTCGTCGCCTTCCTTCAGCGCGACGTACGCGAGCAGCATCAGCGCCTCGAGCGCGGCGTCGAAGTGGCTCGCGCCGCGGCCGCCGCTCTCGTCGGCACGCATCCTTCGCCCGCAGTCGAGCAGGAAGACGACGCTCTGGTCGCGCTCGTCCTGGTACTCGCGAACGATCGGCCGGCCGTGGCGCAGCGTCGCCTTCCAGTCGATGTCGCGGATCGCGTCGCCCGGCCGGTAGTCGGCGAGCTGCTTGAAGTCGGTGCCGCTGCCGCGCAGCGGATAGCTCTTGATGCCGATCTCGGCGAGCCTGCGGTCGCCGGCGAGCCAGGCGTAGCGCGCGACGGTCGCGAAGTTCGGATAGACGCGCAGCGTCTGCGCTTCGCCGCACGCGATGCGCAGCTCGCAGCTGCCGCCGAGCGTGCGCACGCGCAGCTCGGCGGGCGCGAAGCGGGCGACGCCGCGCCGGTGCGGCAGCACCTGGTAGGCGAGCGTCGTCACCGACTCGGGCGCGAGCGTGCATCGCGCCGGCAGGCCCTCGACCTCGAACGACGGGTCGACGTGGTCGAAGACCTCGACGTGCCAGCGGCGCTTCCCGGCGTTGACGACGCTCGCTTCGATCGTGCGGCGAACGCCGACCGCGAGCGCCGGTGGCAGCCTTCGCTGCCAGACGAGCGGCGAGTCGCGCCACGCGCGCCGGCTCGCGCCGACGTCGACCGCGACGACGGCGAGGCAGAGCACGACCGCGACGCCGCTCGCCGCCGCGACGCTCGCGAGCGGAACGCCGGCGAACGCAGCGACCGTCGCAGCGGCGGCGAGCAACGCGACGACGGCGACGCCGGCGCGGCTCGGCAGGATCGCGAGGGCCATCGGCGCGAGATCAGAGCCGCGGCGCCTCGACCGTCGCGAGCAGCTCCGCGAGCAGGTCGTCGACGCGGCGGCCCTCGAGCTGCGCGTCGGGAGCGAGCAGGACGCGGTGGCGAAGCGCGGGCAGCGCGCAGCGCTTGACGTCGTCGGGGGTGACGAAGTCGCGGCCGGCGACGAGCGCGGCGGCGCGTGCGGCGCGCACCATCGCGATCGCGCCGCGCGGGCCGGCGCCGGCAGCGAGGCCGAGGCCGCCGCGCGTCGCACGGCCGATCCGCACCGCATAGTCGATCACGCGGTCGTCGACGCGAACTCCCGACGCGAGGTCCTGCAGCGCGAGCAGCTCGCGCGCGTCGACGCACTCGGCGACCGCCTCGAGCGGCAGTTGCTCGCCGCGCTGGCCGTGCGTCGTCCGCACGACGATCGCTGCCTCGTCGCGGTGCGACGGGTAGCCGATCTCGAGCTTGAGCAGGAACCGGTCGAGCTGCGCCTCCGGCAGCGGATACGTGCCTTCGGTCTCGACCGGGTTCTGCGTCGCGAGGACGAAGAACGGACGCTCGAGCCGGTGCGTCTCGCCTTCGAGCGTCACCTGGTACTCCTGCATCACCTCGAGCAGCGCCGCCTGCGTCTTCGCCGGCGCGCGGTTGATCTCGTCGGCGAGCAGGAAGTTGCAGAAGACGGGGCCGAGCTCCGTCTCGAACGTGCCCTGGTCAGGCCGGTAGATGCGGGTGCCGACGAGGTCGGACGGGTCGAGGTCCGGCGTGTACTGCACCCGCTTGAAGCTGCCGCCCAGCACCGCGGCGGTGGTCTTGATCGTGAGGGTCTTCGCCAGCCCGGGCACGCCCTCGATCAGCAGGTGGCCGCCGGAGAGCAGGCACACGAGCACCCGCTCCAGCATCCGGTCCTGGCCGGCGATCACGCGCCGGATCTCGAAGAGCGCGCGCTCGACGGTCTCCTGTGCGTCGCGCGCGTTCGGCAACTCGAGCGTGGTC
>DASSRF010000516.1:0-3878 GCA_035701945.1 Caldimonas sp.
GGAAGGCGCGCATCGCCGGCCTGCGCGCCGTCCACAACCTCGACTTCTCGCGCACCCGCCGCCACGGCACCGACCTCATGACCGAGGCGCAGAAGCGCGAGGCGCCGCCCGTCGAGCATCCGATCGTGCGCCGGCATCCGGAGACCGGCCGCACGTGCCTCTACCTCGGCGACCACGCCGAGTCCATCGTCGGCATGCCGTACGACGAAGGGCGCGCGCTGATCGAGGAGCTCAACGCGCTCGCGATCCAGCCCGACCTGACGTACGAGCACCGCTGGCGGCCGCACGAGTTGATCGTCTGGGACAACCGCTGCGTGCAGCACCGCGCGACCGAGTACGACCCGACCGCCGAGCGGCGCGTCGTCCGCCGCTGCACGGTGCTCGGCGAGGAGCCGGTCGGCGTCGACGGCAAGCCCTGACCGCGGCGGCGGCGCCCCGGGGTCGGGGGGCGATCGCGACGATACTTGCGGCGATGACCGAGCTCACTTCGGAGGTGCAACGCCGCCGCACCTTCGCCATCATCTCGCACCCCGACGCCGGCAAGACGACGCTCACCGAAAAGCTCCTGCTCTTTTCCGGCGCGATCCAGATCGCCGGCTCGGTGAAGGCGAGGAAGGCCTCGCGCCACGCGACCTCGGACTGGATGGAGATCGAGAAGCAGCGCGGCATCTCGGTCGCGTCGTCGGTGATGCAGATGGAGTACCGCGGCGCGGTCATCAACCTGCTCGACACCCCCGGCCACCAGGACTTCTCCGAGGACACGTACCGCGTGCTCACCGCGGTCGACGCCGCGCTGATGGTGATCGACGCCGGCAACGGCGTCGAGCCGCAGACGCGGCGGCTGCTGCAGGTCTGCCGCGCCCGCAACACGCCGATCCTCACCTTCGTCAACAAGATGGACCGCGAGGTGCAGGAGCCGCTCGCGCTGATGGACGAGATCGAGCGCGAGCTCGGCATGAGCGTCGTCCCGTTCACGTGGCCGGTCGGGATGGGAAAGCGCTTCCACGGCGTCATGGACCTGCGCGCCAGGCAGATGCGCGTCTTCGTCCCCGGCGAGGATCGCAAGATCGGAGACGACGAGATCCTCCGCGGCCTCGACGACCCCGCCTACGTCGAGCGCTTCGGCGACGAGTACACGCACGCGAGGAACGACATCGAGCTGCTGCACGCGGCGGCGCCCGAATTCGACGAAGGCGAGTTCCTCGCCGGTCGGCAGACGCCGATGTTCTTCGGCTCGGCGATCAACAACTTCGGCGTCCGCGAGGTCCTCGACGCGCTCGTCGACCTCGCGCCGCCGCCGGGCGAGCGCGCCGCGTTGCAGCGCACGGTCCAGCCCGACGAGCCGAAGTTCAGCGGGGTCGTCTTCAAGATCCAGGCCAACATGGACCCGGCGCACCGCGACCGCATCGCGTTCGTCCGCGTCGCGTCGGGCCACTTCGAGCGCGGCATGCGGCTGAAGGTCGTCCGCTCGGGCAAGGAACTGCGGCCGAACACGGTCGTCAGCTTCCTGTCGCAGCGGCGCGAGCTGCTCGACGAGGCGTTCGCCGGCGACATCATCGGCATTCCCAACCACGGCGTGCTGCAGCTCGCCGACACGCTGACCGAAGGCGAGGAGCTGCAGTACACCGGGCTGCCGTTCTTCGCGCCGGAGATGTTTCGCACCGTCGAGGTCGCCGATCCGCTGCGCACCAAGCAGTTGCGCGCCGGGCTGACGCAGCTCGGCGAGGAGGGCGCGATCCAGGTCTTCCGTCCGGTCGCGGGCTCGGTGCTGCTGCTCGGCGCGGTCGGCCAGCTCCAGTTCGAGGTCGTCGCACATCGCCTCGAGCACGAGTATGGCGTCAAGGCGCGCATCCAGCCGAGCCGCTTCCAGGTCGCGCGCTGGGTGACGTGCGATCCACCCGACGGCGGCGACAAGGAGCTGCAGCGCTTCATCGACGCCAACCAGCACCGCGTCGCCTACGACGCGGTCGACGCGCCGACGGTGCTCGTCGAGTACGCGCCCGAGCTGCGCGCGATCGAGAGCAACTGGCCGAAGATCAGGTTCCACGCGCTGCGCGAGCACGCGGGCCTGGTCTTTCAGCGGCAGCTCGACGGCTGAGCGCGCGTCGCGCCCTGTGCGCGCCGGTCCGGCGCGCTGGGTTCGTCAGTCGCGGCCGCGGTGGCCTTCGCCGTGGCCGTGGCCGTGGCCCTTGTCCCAGCCCTTGTGCTTGCCGTGGTCGTGGTGCTCGTGCTCCCAGCGCTCGCGCACCCACGACTCGCGGACGAAGTAGACCGGCTGCCCGCACGCGTGGTAGCGGCCGCAGTAGCGGCGCCAGTCGTGCTGGTGCTTCTCGGGAACGTACAGGTACACCGGCTGCTGGTGGACGACGACGCGCGGCGGCGTGACGATCACCGGCTCCGGATGCCAGAGCGCCGGCGCCGGCACGTCGCCGATCGTGACGCGGCCGTAGACGCCGGGCTGGTTGATGCCGATCGAGACGCTCGTCTGGGCGGCAGCGCCGCCGGCGGCAGCGGCGAGGAGGAGGGCGAGAATGGTCTTCATGGCGAGATCCGGAAACGAGGCCGACAAGCTAACGCGTCGGCGCACGGCGGAGGAGGCGCAGATGTCGCACGCCGCGCCACCGTTGCCATCGGTTACGCGTCGTCGCCGTGTCGTTCGTCGCCGGCGCGCTCGCCGATGGACGTGACCGCGCCGGCGCGCAGCCGCCTCTCGCTCTGGCTCGACCTCATCCGCTGGGACCGACCCGCCGGGACGCTGCTGCTGCTCTGGCCGACGCTCGCCGCACTCTGGATCGCCGCCGACGGCTTCCCCGGCTGGCACCTGCTCGTCGTCTTCGTCGTCGGCACGTTCCTGATGCGCAGCGCCGGCTGCGCCGCCAACGACGTCGCCGACCGCGACTTCGATCGCCACGTCAAGCGCACCGCGGCGCGTCCCGTCACCGCGGGCGCGATCGGCGTCGGCGAAGCGCTCGCCGTCGGCGCCGTCCTCGCCGCATGTGCGTTCGCGCTCGCGCTGACGACCAACGCGGCGACGATCGCGTGGAGCTTCGTCGCGCTCGCGATCGCGCTCGTCTATCCGCTCAGCAAGCGCGTCTTCGCCGTGCCGCAGGCGGTGCTCGGAGTGGCCTTCAGCTTCGGCATCCCGATGGCGTTCGCGGCGGTGCGCGGCGCCGGTGCGTGGTCGCCGACGGCCGCGCTCGAAGCAGTGCCGTCGCTCGCGTGGTGGCTGCTCGTCGGCAACCTCTTCTGGGTGCTCGCCTACGACACGGAGTACGCGATGGTCGACCGCGACGACGACCTCAGGATCGGCATCAAGACCTCGGCGATCACGCTCGGACGCTTCGACGTCGCCGCGGTGATGGCATCGTACGCAGCGTACCTGTCGATCTGGGGCGCGGTCGGCGCGCGCCTGGGCTACGGCTGGCCGTTCTTCGCCGGTCTCGCCATCGCCGCGGCGATCGCGCTCTGGCACTACACGCTGATCCGCGGGCGGACGCGCGAAGGCTGCTTTCGCGCGTTCCGCGTCAACCACTGGCTCGGCTGCGTCGTCTTCGCCGGCGTCGTCGCGCAGTTCGCGCTGCGCTGACGGCGCGGCGCAGGCGCCTCAGCGCAGCGACCGCAGCGTGTCGGCGAGCGCCTCGACGGCGAGGTCGACGTGGCTGCTCTCGACGACGAGCGGCGGCGCGAAGCGCACGACCGTGCCGTGCGTGTCCTTGCTGAGGACGCCGCGCGCGAGCAGCCCTTCGCAGACGGTGCGCGCGCTCGCCGCCTTCGGATCGATCTCGACGCCGATCAGCAACCCCTTGCCGCGAACCTCGGCGATCGCCGGATCGTCGATCGCGCGCAGCTTGGCGAGCAGCTCGTCGCCGCGCACGCGC
>DASSRF010000517.1:0-3520 GCA_035701945.1 Caldimonas sp.
GACTTCGCTCCCGCGGGCGGCGGCATGTGCTGGCCGAGCGTCTTGAACAGCTGGCCGATGAAGCCGTCGGGCGTCCAGTTGGCCATGCCGATGCGGCCGCCCGGCCTGCAGACGCGCGCGAGCTCGGCGGCGGCCTTGGCGTGGTCGGCGACGAACATGACGCCGAACGTCGAGACGACGGCGTCGAAGCTCGCGTCCGGGTAGGGGAGTGCCTCGGCGTCGGCGGTCTCGAAGGTGACCTCGAGGCCTTCGGCGTGGGCGCGCGCCGCAGCCTTCTCGAGCAGCGCCGGCACGTAGTCGGTCGACGTGACCGCGCAGCCGCGCCGCGCCGCAGCGAGCGTCGCGTTGCCGTTGCCGGCGGCGACGTCGAGGACGCGCTCGTCGAAGCGGAGGTCGAGCGTTTCGGCGAGCTGCTCGCCGACGATCTGCAGGGTCGTGCCGACGACGGCGTAGTCGCCGCTCGCCCAGGCCGCCTGCTGGCGGGTCTTGAGCGCGGCGAGGTCGATGTTCGCTGACATGGAATGCTTCCTTCTCTGGCGAGGCGGCAGGCGGCGCGGTGCCGCGCCTCCGAACAGGCACCGCGCGGCGAGGGCGGCGAGCGGCGCTCGCGCCGCAAGCCCTCGTCCTGCAGGTGGAATCGGAATCGCGCCGGCAAACCCGACACGCGGCCCGGGCGTCGCGGGGTCAGGTCCGGAGCAGCGTTCGCTCGAGGCGCTGGATCTCCGGGCTCACGACGATCTCGCCGTCGTTCGCGAACGCCTCGTGGTTGCGCTCGACGGCGCCGAGGTCGTAGAGGTAGTTGACCATGAAGCCGGCGCCCTGGGCGAGGCCTTTCTCGCTCGCGTCGGCCATCCAGTGCAGGCGCTCGAGCCGGGCGCCGTTGCCGAGGTGGAAGCGAGCGACCGAGTCGACCGGCTTGCCCGTGCCGTCCTTGGCGTCGAGGAGATAGCGCAGCACCGCGCGCGAGAGCGCATCGCGCAATCCCTTCGCCGGTGCGACGTGCCAATCGGCGCGGCGCAGCGGCTCGAGCAGCGCGGCGGTCGCGGCGTCGAGCGCGGCGCCGTGGTCACTTCTCGGCGCTGCAAGCCAGCGTCGAAACCCGGGCAGCGGCGACAACGTGACGAAGGTGCTCAGCGACGGCAGCTCGCGCTTGAGGTCCTCGGCGACCTGCTTGATCAGGAAATTGCCGAACGAGATCCCGCGCAGGCCGCGCTGGGTGTTCGAGATCGAATAGAAGACCGCGGTGGTTGCGCGCTCGGGCGCGACCGGGACGCGCCCGCTGCCGAGCAGCGGCGCGATCGCCGTCGGCACCTCGGTGGTCAGCGCGACCTCGACGAAGATCAGCGGCTCGCCGACGAGCGCCGGGTGGAAGAACGCGAAGCAGCGACGGTCGGCAGGCTCGAGCCGCAGCCTGAGGTCGTCCCAGCTCGTGATCGCGTGGACCGCTTCGTAGTGGATGATCTTCTCGAGGATGTGCGCCGGCGTCGACCAGTCGATCCGCTGCAGCGTCAGAAAGCCGCGGTTGAACCACGACGCGAAGAGATGGCGGAAGTCGGCGTCGACTGCGGCGAGCGAGCGGTCGTCCTGCAGCGCCTGCAGCAGGTCCTCGCGCATCGCGACGAGCTGGCTGGTGCCGCCAGGGGCGAGGTTCATGCGCCGGATCAGCTCCTGGCGGCGCGGCTCGGCGAGCGCGTGCAAGCGCGCGGCCGCCGCCGAGTCGGGCCGCTGCACGAACTCGGCGACCGCGCGCTGCACGACCTCGAGGTCGGGTCCGAAGCGCGTCGCGAGCAGCGCGAAGAAGCGCCGCTGGTCGGCGCGCGGCAATGCGCGGTAGGCTGCGAGCAGGTGCGACGCGAGCGCGACTCCGGACGCCTCGCCCTTGCCCGAGAGCAGCACCGACGCCATCGACTCGAAGTCGGCGGTCGCGGTGACCCGCCTGCTGCCCCACCAGCGGGTCAGTCCCGACAGGAATCCGGGCGTCTTCGCGTTCATCGCGCCGCCATTCTCGCCAGCAACGGATCGATTCGCGCTTCCCGGGTTCGGGGGCGACGTCGCGGCGCGCGCACCCGGCCCGGGTTTCGCTCAGGCGGCGGGCTTGGCCGCGACGCGCTCGACCCAGTCGGCGAACGCGGCGAGGAACTTGTCGACGAACTGCTTCGTTTCCGGCTTCTTGATCGCCCCCGAGTCGTCGAACAGGTCGGCAGCGCCGCCGATGTACGCCTCGGGTTGCTGCAGCGTCGGCATGTTGAGGAAGACGAGCGACTGGCGCAGGTGCTGGTTGGCACCGAACGCGCCGATCGCGCCCGGCGACAGCGAGATCACCCCCGCGGGCTTGCCGTTCCAGGCGCTCTGGCCGTACGGCCGCGACGCGATGTCGATCGCGTTCTTGAGCACGCCCGGCACCGAGCGGTTGTATTCGGGCGTCACGAAGAGGACGGCCTGGGCGTCGGCGATCTTCTGCTTGAAGGCCTTCGACGGCGGCGGCGGATCGGCGTCGTCGTCCTGGTTGTAGAGCGGCAGGTCGCGGATCTCGACGATCTCGAGCGCGAGCGACGGCGGGGCGCTCGCGACCATCGCCTGCGCGAGCTTGCGGTTGAACGAGCCCTTGCGGAGGCTGCCGACGACGACGGCGACGCGGGTGGCCATTTCGGATTCCTTTCAGAGGGGAATTTAGCCGAGCGGCAAAATCGATGCCGGTGCACCACTGGCGTGCGATTCCATGAACAAGGCCTTCACACGCGAGGTCGACCGCGAAGACGACGACGACGACGGCGACATCGAAGCGCCGGTGCTTCCGGGCGGCGCGAAGAACTACATCACCGCCGCCGGCCATCGCCGCCTGCGCGCCGAGCTGAAGGCGCTGCTCGACGACGAGCGCCCGAAGATCGTCGAGACGGTGTCGTGGGCGGCGAAGAACGGCGACCGCTCGGAGAACGGCGACTACCTCTACGGCAAGAAGCGGCTGCGCGAGATCGACCGCCGCATCCGCTTCCTCACCAAGCGGCTCGACATCGCCGAGGTCGTCGACCCCGCGGTCCACCACGGCAACGACCAGGTCTTCTTCGGCGCGACCGTTCGCTTCGCGAGCGACCAGGGCGAGGAGCGGACGATCCGCATCCTCGGCGTCGACGAGGCGGAGAGCGCGCGCGGCGAGGTGAGCTGGGTCGCGCCGATCGCGCGCGCGCTCCTGAAGGCGCGCGTCGGCGACGAGGTGCGGCTGGTGACGCCGCGCGGCGTCGAGACGATCGAGGTGCTCGAGGTCCGCTATCCCTCGCCCGGCGGCGACGGCGACGCAGCCTAGGGCTTGACGCGCGCGACGCGCAGCACCGCGGGCGAGCGGCGCAGCGTCCGCATCACCTCGGCGAGGTGGTGGCGGTCGCGCACGCTGAGCAGCAGGAGCAGCTCGGCGGTC
The DNA here is from genome assembly GCA_035701945.1 of Caldimonas sp. Taxonomy (GTDB): domain Bacteria; phylum Pseudomonadota; class Gammaproteobacteria; order Burkholderiales; family Burkholderiaceae_C; genus Schlegelella_A. The sequence goes on from DASSRF010000517.1 coordinate 3,413, forward strand.
TCGCCGGCGCGCTCATTGCCCATGTCGATGTGGGTGATGTCGGCCTCGGCATGGCTCACCGCGGACGCGACCTGCGCCAGCACGCCCTTGCCGTTCTTCACCAGCAGC